>NZ_JBNAFN010000010.1:122676-131533 GCF_049800695.1 Fluviibacterium sp. S390
GCCGGGGGCCGCCGGGGGCCGGGGGCGCGGGTTGCGGGCGGGCCCCCGGCGGGGTTCAGGCGCGAAGGCGCATCACTTGATGATGCCGATCTCGCGCGAGATGTCCTGGATCTGGGCCACGCTTTCGGCCACGAAGGTCTGGAAGGCGTCGCCTTGCAGGTCGAGCGGCGCCAGACCGTTGGCGGCCATGATCTCTTTCCACTCGGGCGAGGCATAGAGATCGGCGATCTTCGCGACCCAGGCGTCATAGGCTTCGTCGCTCATGCCGCCGGGGGCGTAGAAACCGCGCCAGTTGGCGCCGATCACGTCCACACCCTGTTCGCGGGCGGTCGGGAAGGCGGCGAATTCGCCGTCCAGACGCTCGGGCGCGAGCACCGCGATCACCCGGATGTCACCGCTGTCGACAAAGCCCTTGGCTTCGGAAATGTCGCCGGTGAAGGCCTGCACGGAGCCGGCCAGAAGCTGGGTCACGGCCTCGCCGCCGCCATCGAAGGCGATGTATTTGACCGAGCGCACGTCGTCGATGCCATGGGCGTTGGCCGCGATCAGAACCTTCAGGTGGTCCCAGCCGCCCACGGCCGAGCCGCCCGCGACCGAGATCGATGTCGGGTCGGATTTGATCATGTCGAGCAGCGCCGGAAGATCGGCGATCTCGCTGTCCTTGGCCACGGCGATGACACCGTAGTCGGCGCCGATCGAGGCCAGCCAGCGCACCTGGTCCATGGTGTTGCCGGGATAGGCGCCCTGCGCCAGGCGGGTGGCGGTGGCCGAGGAGGCCGCGACGATCAGGTTGTTGTCGTCATTGCGCTTGTTCACCACTTCGGCGTAGGCCACGCCACCGCCGCCGCCGGCGAGGTTGACGACCTGCACGGTCTTGTCCAGCAGGCCGAGATCCTGCAGCGACTTGCCGACCTGACGGCAGGTGAAGTCCCAGCCGCCGCCGGGGTTGGCGGGGGCGATGCATTCGGGGTTTTCCGGGGTAAAGCCCTGGGCGGAAACGCCAAGCGCGGATGCGCTCAGCAGTGCGGCCGCGGCCGCAAGGCGGGTTGCCTTGAAAATCATGGGTTGGGTCCTCCACAGTCCAATTTTTCCGGGCTGTCCGGCCGCCCGGTGGCCAGCCATTGCGGCCCGCATGATTGCGGTTGTCGCGCGAATGGCTGAGGATGGGATAGGCGCCTTTGCTGTCACCAACCTGTCACCGGTCACGGGCGGGACGCATTTCAAGGGCCGGGCGGCAATTTTTGGGGGGAACATGCGTGTCCTGATCGTCGAAGACGCCACCGATGTGGCCGAAGCGGTGGCGATCCGGCTGGGCCGGAGCGGCATGGCCTGCGATATCGCCGACAGCCGCGAGGCCGCCGAGGATTGCCTTGCGGTGCAGCGCTATGACGTGATCGTGCTGGACATCAACCTGCCCGACGGGCTGGGCACCGAGTTGCTGGCCGATCTGCGCGGGCGCGGCGACCGCACCCCGGTGCTGATGCTGACGGCGCTGTTTTCGGTCGATGACCGGGTGACGGCGCTGGACCTAGGGGCCGACGACTATCTGGTGAAACCCTTTGACCAGCGTGAGCTTGAGGCGCGGCTGCGGGCGCTGGTGCGGCGCGAGGCCGAGCAGAAGTCCGACGCGCTGGATCTGGGTCCGCTGAGCTTCGCGCCGGCGGCCCTGAGCGCCACCCTGTCGGGTGCGCCGCTGGAGCTGACCCGGCGCGAGGCCACCCTGCTGGGCCTGCTGCTGCGCCACCGGGGGCAGGTGCTGAGCAAGCAGCGCCTGTACGACGGGCTGTTCGCCTTCGACGATGCCGACGTGGGCGTCAATGCCATCGAGCTGTACATCGCGCGGCTGCGCAAGAAGCTGGCCGGGTCCGGTGTGGGGATCGAGACCCAGCGGGGGCTGGGCTACCGGATCCATGCGGATGGCTAGGGGCGGGTTCGAAACCGGCGGCCGTGGCAGCTTGCTGGCGCGGGTCATGCTGGGGGTGCTGTCGCTGCTGGTGGTGGGCGGCGTGGTGGTGACCTTCGCCGCCTTCGCCTATGGCCGCAACGCGGCGCGGCAGGCCTATGACCAGATCCTGGTCGGGGCCGCCAATGACATCGCCGGGTCGGTGAACATCGTCGCGGGCGCGCCGCTGGTCAACATGCCGGTGTCGGCCTTCGGGCTGCTGGCGCTGGCTTCCGAGGATCGGATCACCTACGCGGTGCGCGGCGCCGGTGGTGCCCTGCTGACCGGCCATGCGGATGCCCCGGCCGCCGCCGGAGAGGTCGGCCCGGCGCCGGTGTTCTTCGACGCGCCGCTGCACGGCGATCCGGCGCGCTTCGTCACCGTGGTGCGGCGGTTTTCGGAACGCGATTTCTCGGGCAGCGTCCATGTCACCGTCGGCCAGACCCTGCGGGCGCGCAACGAGATGGCGTTGGGGCTGACCCGTGGCGCGGTTCTGGTGATGAGCGGGATCGGGCTGGTGCTGATCCTGGGGGCGTTCCTGGTGATCCGCTCGGCGATGCGGCCGCTGGACCGGATGGCCCGCGAGCTGTCGGCGCGCGATCCCTATGACCTGACGCCGATGCCCGCCGACGGACCGGCGGAGGTGGCGGTGATGGTCGGCTCGATGAACCGCTTCATGGGGCGGCTGGACCGGCAGGTGGGCGCCATGAAGCACCTGATCTCGGATACCGCGCACCAGTTGCGCACGCCGGTGGCGGCGATCCGGGCGCAGGCGGAATTGGCGCTGGAGGATGACCCCGAACATCTGCCGCAGCGGCTGGACCGGCTGGTCAAGCGCACCCGGTCGCTGGGCAATCTGCTGGACCAGATGCTGGCGCGGGCGCTGGTCATCCATCGCGCGGACAATGCGCCGCCCGAGCCGGTGGACCTGCGCGACGTGGCGCTGCAGGTGCTGGAGGGCCGCGATCACGAGGTGCTGGCCCCCGAGGCCGAGGTCGAACTGGTCATCGGCGACCGCGCGATCATGGTTCTGGGCGACGAGATCTCGCTGTGCGAGGCGGTGAAGAATCTGCTGGCCAATGCGCTGCGCCACGGGCAATCGCCGGTGCGGCTGGGGGTCAGCCGGGCGGGCGACACTGCCGAGATCTGGGTCGAGGATGCGGGAGACGGACCGCCGCCGGAGGTTCTGGACCGCATTGGCGGACGGTTCGAGCGGTCGGCGGCGTCGAAGGGCAACAGCGCCGGGCTGGGCCTGTCCATCGTGCGCGCGGTGGCCGAGGCCTTCGGCGGCCGGGTGACCCTGGGCGCGGGCCCCGCGGGGCAGGGGTTCCGGATCACCCTGGTGCTGCCATGGGCCGGGGCAGGGGGGACGCGCGATGCGGGCTAGGGCGCTGGCTGTGCTTCTGGGCCTTCTGGCCGGACCCGCCCCGGCGCAGGAGGCGGTGGCGCGCTTTGCCGCCGCGCAGGGGCAGGCCGACACGGTACTGACGATCCGTTCGACCACCGACATCGTCATCATGGCCCCGGTGCTGGAGACCTTTGTCGCAGACAACCCGGAGTTGGAAATTGCCTATGAGCAATGGGGCTCGAACGCGCTGTATGCCGACAGTCTTGCGGCCTGCACCGGGCCGCAGGCGGTGGCCGATGTGGTGATCTCGTCCGGCGTGCACCAGATGGTCGATCTGGTGAACCGGGCCTGTGCCAGCCCGTACCGGTCGGCCCGGACCGAGGCGCTGGCCCCGGCGCGGCGCTGGCGCGACGAGATCTGGGGGATCACGCAGGAGGCGGCGGTGATCCTGTACAACACACGGCTGGTGTCGGCGACCGAGGTGCCGCGCACCCGCTTTGCCCTGCTGGACCTGATGCGCCGCGACGCGCCCCAGTATCACGGCAAGATCGCCACCTATGACATCGAGGCTTCGGGGCTGGGGTTCCTGTTCGCCTTCATGGACAGCCAGGAGGCCACCACCTTTGGCGGCCTGATGGAAGGGTTCAACCGGGTCGAGGCGGTGGCGACCTGCTGTTCGGCGGAAATCATCGAAGGTGTGTCCGAGGGCCGCTATGCCATCGCCTACAACGTGCTGGGGTCTTACGTGGACAGCGCGCCGCGCCCTGATCTGGGGGTGATCTATCCCGAGGATTACACCCTGTTCCTGTCGCGCGCCCTGATGATCCCGAAAGGCGCGGCGCAGGCCGACGGGGCGACCCGGCTGCTTGATTTCCTGTTGTCGCCGCGCGGGCAGGCCATTCTGGCCGAGAGCAACCTGATGTGGCGGCCCGATTTCGACGAGACCGGCCTGCCGTCCAGTGCCCGGCGCGACATTCCCATCAACCCGACGCTGCTGGTGGCGATGGACCGGCACCGTCGCGAGATCTTCGTGCAGAAATGGCGCGCCACCTTCTGGGCCGCGCGCCCGGAATAATGTGCCCCGTCAGCCGCGTTTCTGGAAGGCGATCATCACCAGCGCCAGCAGCGACGAGCCCAGCATCAGCAGCAGCGACACCGCGTTCAGCAGCGGGGTCGAGCCTTCCTTGAGGCGGTCGAACATGGCGATGGTCAGCGGCGCGTCCGAGCCCACCAACATCAGCGTGGTGTTGAAATTCTCGAAGCTCATCAGGAAGGCCACCACGAAGGCACCGATCAGGGCGGGCATCAGGAAAGGCAGGGTGATCGTGCGCACCGCCGTCAGCCGGGTGGCCCCGAGGTTCAGCGCGGCCTCTTCCAACGTGCGGTCGAACTTTTGCAGCCGCGCCCCGATGACCAGCGTGGCGATGGTGGCGATGAAGGAAAACTGGCCGAGGATCACCAGTGTCAGGCCGGGGCGCAGGGCTTCGAAATCCCATTGCGCGGCGTCCCAAAGCCCGTTGGCCACCCGGCTGGAAAACACCAGGATCGAGATGCCCAGCACGATGCCCGGCACCACCAGCGGCAGCAGCATCAGCACATAGAGCAGCCCCTGACCGCGAAAGCGGTAGCGGTTGAACAGGAAGGCGTTGGACAGGCCCACCGCCACCGACAGCACCGACACGCAGACGGCCACGAAGGCCGAGGTGCCGATGGCGCGCAGGATCGGGCGTTCGTGGAACACCCCGATCTGTGGCCGTTCGGTGCCGAAGAACCAGTTCCAGGTGAAGCCCCGCCACGGCAGCGAGGGAAACTGGCTGTCGTTGAAGGCAAACCCCGCCACCACCACCAGCGGCAGCGCGAGGAACAGGAAGAACACCACCACATAGGCGGTATAGGCGGCGATCAGGAACCGCGGCTGCGGGATGGAAGGGATCATGTGTGGCCTCCTATCCCATGGTCTTTTCGAGGGACTGGCCGGTCAGCTTCAGCATCCCCCAGACGATGGCCGAGGACAGCCCCAGCAGCAGGAAGCCGAAGGCGGCGCCGAGCTCCCAGTTGAAGCGGACGATGAACTGCGAATAGATCAGCTCGGTGAACCACAGGCTGTCCTTGCCGCCCAGCATGATCGGGGTCAGGTAGTTGCCCAGGGAAAGCATGAACACCACGATGCAGCCCGAGACGATGCCGGGGGTGGCGTGGGGAATGATGATCTCGCGCAGGACCGAAGCACCGTTGCCGCCCAGATCATAGCCCGCCTCGATCACCTCGTCGGGCAGGGTTTCCAGCGTGGTGACCAGCGGCACCACCATGAACAGCATCGAGGTGTAGATCAGCCCGACCATGATGGCGGCGTCGTTGTACAGCATCTCGACCGGCCCATCGACCAGCCCGAGGTATTGCAGCAGGTTCGAGATCAACCCGGTTTCGCGCAGCAGGATCATCCAGCCGAAGGTGCGCACCAGTTCCGACACCCAGAACGGCACCAGGCACAGCAGGAACAGTGCCGAGCGCATCCGCCCGCGCGCCATCTTGGCGATGTAATAGGCCACCGGAAAGCCGATCAGCAGCGTCAGCACCGTGGCCAGGATCGACATCACCGCCGTGCGCAGGAAGGTACGCAGGTACAGCGGCTCGCTGAGGAAGGTCCAGTAGTTGGCAAAGCTGAAGCGGTATTCACCGACGCCCACGCGCTCGCGCAGGGACACCAGCGCCATGTCGATATGCGGGATCAGGATCAGCAGGGTCAGCCACAGCAGCAGCGGTGTCAGCAGCAGGATCAGGCCCAGTTTCGCCTCGGCCCGCATCAGGAGGCCCCCGCCCCGAAACAATTGCCCTGTGCCCCGGCCCAGCCGATATGCACCTGCGCGCCGCGGGACAGATGGGCAAATTCGCCCGATTGCGGCAGGTTGACGGCGATCTCCTCGGTGCTGCCTTCGTCCTTGACCAGGATCCGGCTGTCGGCGCCGTTGAACAGCAGCGAGGTGACGGTACCCGACAGGCGATTGTCGAACCCGGCCAGATCTGCGACCGACGGCGCGATGCGGATGGCTTCGGGGCGTACGAAGATCTCGGCCCGGTCGCCGGGGGAAAGGGCGCGGTCATGGCGGTCGCCGCGCAGGGTCAACCCGCTGTCGGTGCGCAGGATCAGGGCGTCGCCCTCGACCCGCTCGACCTGTCCGGACCAGCGGTTGCTGTCGCCCACGAAGCCCGCCACGAAGGCGGTGGCGGGGCGGTAGTACAGATCCTGCCCGCTGCCGACCTGTTCGAAGCGGCCTTCGTTCATCACCGCGATATGGTCGGACATCACCAGCGCCTCGGACTGGTCGTGGGTGATGTAGACGAAGGTGGTGTCAAAGGCGGCTTGCAGGGATTTAAGCTCGACCTTCATGCGTTCGCGCAGTTTCAGATCCAGCGCGCCCAGCGGTTCGTCCAGCAGCAGCACCTCGGGCTCCAGCACCATGCAGCGGGCGATGGCGACGCGCTGTTTCTGGCCGCCGGACAGCTCATCAACCTTGCGCTGGCCAATGCCGGGCAGGCCGATACGGTCCAGCGCCTCGTCGACCTTGCGGGCGATCTGGTCGCGCGGCAGCCCGGCGCGGCGCAACCCATAGCCGATGTTGTCGGCGATGTTCATCATCGGGAACAGCGCCAGGTGCTGGAACACCATGTTCACCGGGCGCTTGTTGGGCGGCGTGTCCAGAACCGAGCGGCCGCGGATGCGGATATCGCCCGAGGTCGGTTCCAGAAACCCCGCGATCATCCGCATGACCGTGGTCTTGCCGCAGCCCGATGGCCCGAGGATGGAAAAGAACGAACCGCGGGGCACGTCAAACGAAACCTCGTCCACGGCCAGAGTATCGCCGAACCGTTTGGTCAGGGTCAGGCATTCAAGATCAGGGGTCATGGGGAGCCGGTATAAGAGGGGCGGTGCCCGCACGAGGCAGGCACCGCGAAGGTCAGGTTCAGTTGGCGGCCTTGACGCGGTCCAGCACGCCGCCTTCGATGGTTTCCAGACCGGCGGGCACCGGCGGATACCACTTGATGTTGTCGATGGCTTCCTGCGGGAAGCTGTCCTGGAAGCGCACCTTCAGGTCTTCGTCGGCAAAGGCATCGGCGCCCAGCGACGCGGTGAAGTTGCCGGCGGCCGCGGTGATCTTGGCGGCGATCTCGGGCTGCATCACGAAGTTGATCCAGGCATAGGCGGCGTCATCGGCCTTGCCTTTGGCAGGCAGCACGAAGGTGTCGATCCAGCCAAGCGCGCCCGAAGCCGGGGCCACGAAGGAGATGTCCGGGTTCTCGGCATTCAGCTTCCAGCCGCCGAAATCCCAGGCCATCGAGGCCACGACCTCGCCCGAGTTCATCAGGCCGATCAGCTCATCACCGCCGCCCCAGTAGGTCTTCACGTTGGGCTTGCACTCGATCAGCTTGGCTTCGACCTTTTCCATGATCTCGGTATAGGCCGCCTCGTCGCCATAGGCGGCGAAGGGATCCATCCCCATGGAATAGGCAAAGCCGATCAGCGTCGGCCGTTTCAGACGGTAGGACACCTTGCCGGCCACATCATCGTTGCACAAGTCGGTATAGTCCTTCACCGAGCTTGCCATGCTGCGGTCCAGCACCAGACCATTGGTGCCCCAGACATGCGGCAGGCCGTAGACCTCGCCGCCGACGGTGGTGTTGGCCTTGGTGGCCTCCAGCATCGAGGGGATGAACAGCGCAGTGTCGATCTTGGACAGATCGATGGGCTTGTAGATGCCAAATTCTTCCTGCGGACCGGCGATGCGATCCTGGCTGGGCTGGGCCAGATCGAAGCCACTGCCGCCGGTAGCGCGCAGCTTGGCGATCATTTCTTCATTGTTCGAGCTTGTGACCTCGACCGTATGGCCGGTTTCGGCCTCGAACATCTCGATCACCTCTTGGGGGGCATAGTTGCTCCAGGTCAGAAGGCGCAGCGTATCGGCAGAGGCGGGTGCCACGGTCAGCACGGCAGCCATGGCTGCGGCGGAACAGGTGGCAAGGCAGCGAGTAGTCATAGGGAACCCCGTTGGTTTTTCTGATTTTTACGTGGGAGACACCTTGGCCCCCGCGTTTCCAGCCGTCAAATCCTTTCAGGAGAGTTTGACGGCAGCATGACGATGGGCCGCTTTTCCGGCAGATGTCGCGGGGGACGGGGCGTTGCGGACCGGGGGCCGTTTGCGGGCGGGTGGCGCCTGCAGGGGGTCCGGGCGCGGATAGAATCCCCCTGACTCGCCTTCTTGTTGTGTTGCGTCGCGCCGATCTTCCCCTTTCCCTTTGGTCATTGGGTATCGCGGTACCGTTTGTGGTTTTGGTTTGGGTGTGTTCTGGTTTTGGCGGGGAGTGTTGCTGTGCGGGTGATGGATAGTATCCGTATGTTATTGTTTGTTTTTTCCGGGGATTTCCAGAAACCTTCATTTTCTTCAAAAAAGGGGTTGCGACTCTTTGAGAGTGGCTCTAGACACCCCTTCACCGACGGGGCGGCGACGCGCTGTTGGGGGGCTGGACGGGGTTGAGAGGCTTCGGAAGGTGACGACATTCAGGGACTGATC
>NZ_JBNAFN010000011.1:0-127830 GCF_049800695.1 Fluviibacterium sp. S390
GCCTGCCGCGTTGACGCGGAGGTGGATCTTGGTCGTGAACCCACCTCTTGAGCGCCCAAAACCCTGTCGCGGAGTCCCCCTTTAGCACCCGCTGCCTGATGATGGGCGCGAATGACAGTGCTATCGACCATTTGCAGGGCGTCCGGAACGGCCCCGCTTTGGTTCAGGGCGTCCAGGATTTCTTCCCATAGTCCCATCAGTGTCCAGCGTCGGAACTGGCGATAAACGCTCGACCATTTGCCGAAGTCTTCCGGCAGGTCACGCCATGGCGCGCCGGTTCGGGCGATCCAGAAAATTCCATCCAAAACAAGGCGGTGGTTGGTGGGCTTGCGCCCATTCGGTGCGCGGGCAGCCAGGATGAAGTGTTCAAAGAACCTCCATTCCTCATCGGTCATCAACTCTCGTGCCAAGCTGGTCTCCATAACAGATACCAGCTTGAATCACGCCTGAGGGCCAGTGTGAATCCTTTTTGTCAACATGACCTAGAATGCCTGCGAAGAAGGGCATCAAGTTGACGGACAAAGGAAAAAACCAGAAGGAGAAAATATTCATCATATTGATGACGGAACCAATGGGGCTCAATTCCCCTAATGACTATACTGTCAACTTCAAAATTCACCACCGGCTGATGGGCGCGAAGAAAGGCAGTTCTACCCAAGGTGGAATTGCCTTGGGAGACACGGGCAACAATGAAAAGGAAGTTGCACTGGTAGCGCCAAAGGGAAAGCACAACGGTATGATCTTTGTGACCGGAATCGATATCACGATTCGGAATCTGAACGACGTACCAGACGATACGATCAAGATCACAAAGCTCATTTTCGGATTCGAGGCACCCGATACGCGACAGGATGGGGACATGGTTGAATACCCGGTTGATATCCCCGGCGTTCCGCTTCCCATGTCGGGCATCCTGTTGACCACTGGATTGATAGGCCTCGCCGCTTCACGCAGGGTGAAGCCGGGGCTGTTCAAACGGTCATGTCAGGATTGCCGGGCCACGCGGTAACGAAGTTGCGGGCGCACACCCCTGCCAGTTCGCCGGATGCCGGCGAACATGGGCAGGGGGCACCCGGTTACTCGTTAACAAACACCGAAATACACTCTCAGGTTGTACCTTTGCTGAACAAAGAGTTTCTGACAAGCGTTTATATTCAGTGTGTTGTCGATTGACCCCAGTCCGCGGACTGCATTTCGCGCAATCGGCTGGCCGTGCGTTCGAATTCGAACGACCCGGCGCCGTCCAGATACAGACGCTCTGGCTCTTCCGCGGCGCTCATGACCAGCTTGACGCCGGCCTCGTAGAGCGCGTCGATCAGGGTGACGAAACGCTTGGCCTCGTTGAACTTCGAGGAATCAAGCCGTGGCACGTCTTCCAGGATCAGAACCCGCACCGCATCGGCCACCGCAAGGTAATCCGCCGGGCCAAGCATGGCGCCGCAAAGATCCCAGAAGCTGGCCCGCGCCACCCCGTTGCGGAAGCGCGGCAGCAGCACCTGCCGCCCCTTGACGGTCAGCACCAGCCCGGCGGACTCGGCCGCATGGGTGCCGCGCGCCAGCCCGGCGGCGGCGGCCTCGGTTCGGGCGGCCCGGATGCGTTCGATGGGCGCGCCGGTCATGTCCTGCCAGATCCTGTCGATGGAAGCGCGGGCGGAGTCGTCGGCGGGATGGAAATAGACCTGTTCGCCCGACAGCCGATCCTGGCGATAGTCGGTGGGACTGGCCAGTTCCCAGACCACCAGATGCTTCTTGATTTCCTCGATGAACGGCAGGAACAGCTGTCGGTTCAGCCCGTTCTTGTAAAGCTCGTCCGGATGCCGGTTCGAGGTGGTCACGATCACCACGCCAGCGGCAAAGAGCCGTTCGAACAGGCGGCCCACCAGCATCGCGTCGGTGATGTCGGTGATCTGCATCTCGTCGAAGGCCAGCAGGCGCACCTCGGCGGCGACCTTGTCGGCCACCGGCGCCAGCGCATCCTCGACCCCGCGCTTGCGGGCTTCGGCCATGCCGGCATGCATTTCCTGCATGAAGGCGTGAAAATGTACCCGGCGCTTGGGCACGGGCACATGGGTAACGAACAGGTCCATCAGGAAGGATTTGCCACGCCCCACCCCGCCCCACAGGTACAGCCCCTTGATCTTTTCGGGCTTGGCACCGCCCAGCCCGAAAAGCCCGCGTTTGGGCGGCGGGGCCTGCAAGGCGGTACGGATGCGCTCGAACTCGGGCAGCACGGCCTCCTGGGCCGGATCGGGACGGATGGTGCCCTCGTCGGCACGGGTCGAATAGATGTAGCGCAGCTCGGTCATGGCACTGGCCTAGCGGCTGTTGCGATCAAAGAAAACCGTCCCGATGCGCGCAGGTCCGGCGGAACCGGAAAGGGAGCCCTCCCGCCCCCTTCGGCCGGACGGCCTGCCAGGGGTTGGGCCGGGCGCCGCGCCTGCGGCGCGGCGCGGGTGCGCCCTTGCTTCCCGGTTGCCCCTTGCACCTCGGGGGCGGTTTTTCCTATCTGAAGGGCACCCAAGACGAGAGCCGTTGCCCATGCGCCCCTTGCTGACCGCCCTTGCCCTGAGCCTTGTTCTGGCCGTCCCGCTGGCCCCGCCCACCCATGCCGACACGGAAGTTCCGGGCTCGCAGGCGCAGATGCAGTTGTCATTCGCGCCGGTGGTCAAGGCGGCGGCCCCGGCGGTGGTCAACATCTATGCCAAGCGCGTGGTGGCGCAGCGGGTCAGCCCCTTTGCCGACGATCCATTCTTCTCGCAGTTCTTCACACCCTACAGCCGCAGCGTGCCGCGGGTGCAGAACTCGCTGGGATCGGGCGTCATCGTCTCGCCCGACGGGCTGGTGGTGTCGAATCATCACGTCGTCGGCGACGCCTCCGAGATCCGCGTCGTGCTGTCGGATCGGCGCGAGTTCGACGGCGAGATCCTGCTGTCGGACCCCGAATCGGATGTGGCCATCATCCGGCTGCAGGAGGCCGCCGATCTGCCCGCCCTGACCTTCGGCGATTCCGACGCGGCCGAGGTCGGCGATCTGGTGCTGGCCATCGGCAACCCCTTCGGCGTCGGCCAGACCGTGTCCAGCGGCATCGTCTCGGGGTTGGCACGGTCGGGCGGCGTGCCGGGGCTGCGCGACAGTTATTTCCTGCAGACCGATGCGCCGATCAACCCCGGCAACTCGGGCGGCGCGCTGGTGGACATGGCCGGGCGGCTGATCGGCATCAACACGGCGATCCTGACCCGCTCGGGCGGCTCGAACGGCATCGGATTCGCCATCCCCGCCAACCTTGTGCGGCAATACGTGACCCAGGCGCAGGACGGGGCGACCCGTTTCGCGCGGCCCTGGGCGGGGATGGAGTTACAGCCGGTGGACGCAGCCCTGGCCGAAGCCCTGGACCAGCCGGTGCCGCGCGGGCTGCTGGTCACCCGGTTGCACGACCAAAGCGCCTTTGCCCGCGCCGGCCTGCGGCCCGGCGATATCCTGATGGCGCTGGACGGGCTGCCCACCGATGCGCCGGTGGAACTGGACTATCGGCTGGCCACCCGGGGGCCGGGGCGCGCGGTGACCGCACAGCTGCATCGCAAGGGTCAGGACCTGCAAGTCGACGTGGTGCTGGAGATCGCGCCCGACACGCCGACCTCCCCACCCCAGACCATCACCGCGCGCACCCCGTTCAACGGTCTGACGGTGGCCGAACTGACCCCCCGGCTGCTGGAGGACCTCAACCTTGGGCTTGAGGCGCGCGGCGCCGTGGTGGTCGCGGCACGCGGCCCGGCCCAACGCAGCGGCCTGCGCCCCGGCGACATCATCACCGGCGTCAACGGCACCCCGGTGACCGATCCCGAACAGCTGGCGCGGCTGTTGTCGCAGCGGGCCAGCGGCTGGGATCTGCGCCTGCGCCGCGACGACCGCGATCTGGTACTGCGCCTGCGCGGCTGAGCAGGCACCGGGCCCGCCGCTGATCGACCCCATCACAAGCTTTGATTTGACCAGCGCCCGCGCGCGCGGCAAATGTCGGCGGGAAGGAGCCGCCGATGTCCCAGCCTCGCCTGATCACCCCCGTCCTTGTCGCCGGCTGCCTGATCCTGATGATCAGCTTCTCGATCCGCTCGGCCTTTGGCGTGTTCCAGATCCCGATCGCGACCGAATTCAACTGGCCGCGTGCCGAGTTTTCGCTGGCCATCGCGATCCAGAACCTGGCCTGGGGCTTTGGCCAACCGATCTTCGGCGCGCTGGCCGAAAAGATGACCGACCGCAAGGCGATCATCCTGGGCGCGCTGGTCTATGCCGCCGGGCTGGTGCTGTCGTCCTTCGCGGTGACACCCGAGGCGCATCAGATGCTGGAGATCCTGGTGGGCTTCGGCATCGCCGGCACCGGGTTTGGGGTCATCCTCGCTGTGGTCGGCCGGGCCAGTTCGGATGAAAACCGCTCGATGTCGCTGGCCATCGCCACCGCGGCAGGCTCGGCCGGGCAGGTCTTCGGGCCGCCGGTGGCGCAATGGCTGCTGAGCTTTCTGTCATGGCAAGAGGTGTTCCTGGTCTTCGCAGTGGTGGTGCTGGCTTCGCTGGCGGTGCTGCCGATGATGAAAGCGCCCACCGTCAGCCGGACGGAGCTGGAAGAATCGATGGGCACGATCCTGAACCGGGCCTTTCGCGATCCGACCTATACGCTGATCTTTCTCGGCTTTTTCTCCTGCGGCTATCAGCTGTCCTTCATCACCGCCCATTTCCCGGCATTCGTGACCGAATTGTGCGGGCCGATCGACCCCGGCGGGTTGCTGGCGGGCATGGGAATTACGACCACCTCGGCACTGGGGGCGGTGTCGATCTCGATGATCGGGCTGGCCAATATCGCGGGCACGCTGGCGGCGGGCTGGGCCGGCAAGCGCTATTCCAAGAAATACCTGCTGGCCTGGATTTATGCCGGGCGCACGGTGATCGCGGCCTGGTTCATCCTGACCCCAATCACCCCGGCGTCGGTGCTGATCTTTTCAGGGCTGATGGGGGCGCTGTGGCTGGCCACGGTGCCGCTGACCTCGGGGCTGGTCGCCCATATCTACGGCCTGCGCTACATGGGCACGCTGTACGGCGTGATCTTCTTCTCACACCAGTTGGGATCGTTCATGGGGGTCTGGCTGGGCGGCAAACTCTATGACCTGACCGGCGGCTACGAGGTCGTCTGGTGGGTCGGCGTCGGGGTCGGCGCGTTCAGCGCCATCATCCACCTGCCGATCCGCGAGCGGCCCTGGCAGGCGGTCCCCCGCGCCGCCTGACCGGACAGGCCGTCAGCCGCCGGACACCGGCAATCCATGTGCCCGCAAGGCCGCGTGCCAGCCCGCGACACCGTCGAACAGATGCGTCTGCCAGCCGCGCGCCTGCGCGGCGCGGATGTTGTCGATCCGGTCGTCGGTGAACAGCAACCGCTCGGGGGCGATGCCGCAATCGGCCTCGACCTGCGCATAGATCCCGGCGTCGGGCTTGATGATCCCCATGTGGCCCGAGATATAGCGCCGGTCGAATTCATCCAGAAACTCGTACCGCGTGCGCGCCAGTTCGAACGACCCGATCCCGAAATTGGTCAGCGCAAACACCGGCACCCCCGCCGCCCGCAAGTCGCGCAGCAAGGCGATGGAGCCTTCGATGCGCGGCTGCGCCAGATCCAGCCAGTTGTCGTGCCACATGCGGATTTCGTCCCGGAATGCGGGATACTGTTCGGCGGTATCATAGATGGTGGCGCGGAAATCGCCGCCGCGATCGACCTCGTCGTTCATGCCGTGCAGATCGACGGCGGCGAACATGGCCTTGCGCCGCTCCTCGCCCACGACCCGGTCGTAATAGGTCTCGGGCTGCCATTCGATCAGCACATTGCCGATGTCGAAGATCACCGCGTCGATACTCATGATTTCACCCTTTCTTGGCCGCCGCCAGGGCCCCGTCCAGCGCCTGCAGGAACCGCGACCGGTCGGCTTTCGAAAACCCGCGCCCGCTGCCCTGCAGGAACGGGTCCGAGGCGCGCAGGTCCGCCATCAGGTCCCGCGTCGCCAGCCGCGCGCCGATATTGGCCAGGCTCAGCGCCGCGCCATCGTGTTGCAGGACCTGCGCCCCGGCCTTCAGGCATTTGTCCGCCAAAGGCAGGTCCGAGGTCACCACCACGTCGCCGGCGCCGCAATTCTCGGCAATCCACATGTCGGCCTTATCCGGGCCGTCGTCGACGAAGACATGGCGCACCAGCGGATTGGCCGAGGGGCGCAGCCCGCCGTTGCAGACCAGCACCATCTCGACCCGGTGGCGCGTGGCCACCCGTTCGGCCTCGGCCTTCACCGGGCAGGCATCGGCGTCGATGAAAAGAGTCACAGATCCAGCGCATCCGCATGGAAGGCCATATGCGCCTCCATGAAGCTCGACATGAAGAAATAGCTGTGATCATAGCCCTTCTGGAAACGGAACACCCCGTCCTGCCGCCGCGCGGCCATGGCCTCGGCCAGCGTCTCGGGGTGCAGCAGGTCCAGAAACTGGTCGTCGGTGCCCTGGTCGATCAGCACCGGCCCGTCGAACCCATGTTCGCGCATCAGCAGGCTGGAATCATACGCCTTCCAACTGGCCTCGTCCTCGCCGAGATAGGCGGTGAACTGCTTGCGGCCCCAGTCCGAAACCATGGGATTGGCAATCGGCGCAAAGGCCGACACCGAAGCAAAGCGCCCCGGGTGCCGCATCGCCACTGTCAGCGCCCCATGCCCGCCCATGGAATGACCGGTGATGGCCTGGCGATCCATCTCGACGGGGAAATGATCTTCGATCAACCGGGGCAATTCGCCGGTCACATAGGACCACATGCGGAAATGCGGATCCCAGGGCGCCTGGGTGGCATCGACATAGAACCCGGCCCCCTGCCCCATGTCGAAGCCCGTGTCATCGGCCACATCGGAGCCCCGCGGCGAGGTGTCGGGAAAACACACCGCCATGCCCAGTTCGGCCGCGTATTTCTGCATGCCGGCCTTGGTCATGGCGTTTTCATGGGTGCAGGTCAGCCCCGACAGGTACCACAACAGCGGCACCTTGCTGTGCGCGGCTTCCGGCGGCAGGTACAGCGCGAAGGTCATCTCGCAGCCGCAGGTCACCGAAGGATGGGCATAGACCCCTTGAACGCCGTCAAAGGCGCGGTTTTCGGATACGGTTTTCATCGGCGGTGATCCTTGTGCTTGTGTGCCTCAACGGCTACCGCGCCGGGGCGCGTCGGGCAAGCCTCAGCCGCCGGTCAGCCAGGCGATCACCATGGGCACGGTCACCACGCTGACCAGCGTCGAGATCAGGATCGAAGCCGACACCCGCTGCGGCGCCACCCCATAGTGCTGCGCCAGCATGTAGACATTGCCTGCCACCGGCAGCGCCGCAGCGGCAATCACAACGGTGGCGGCGAAAGGCTCCACCGGGATCAGCACCAGCAGGGTGAAAGCCACCGCCGCCGGATGCAGCGCCAGTTTGCAGAACGACAGCCAGATCGCGACCTCGACCCGTTCCGCCGACTTGTCCGCCAGCGAGGCCCCGATGGCAAACAGCGCCCCCGGCGTCGCCGCCGCCCCAAGGATCACCACGAAGGACATGGCAGGGGCCGGCAGCGTCCAGCCCGAGGCCGACCACGCCAGACCGGCACAGATCGACACGATCATGGGGTTGCGCACCAGCCCCAGCCCCACCGAGCGCAGCGCCGACGGCCGCATTCGTCCGTCGCGGGCAAGGGTGATCAGGATGACGATCAACGAGGAAAACACGATCAGATCGACCGACAGGATCAGAAGCAGCGGGCCAATGGCGGCCTCGCCCAGAAGCATCACCAGCATCGGAATTCCCAGGAACCCGGTGTTGCCGATGACCGCGACCTGCGCCTCGACCGCCGCCTCCTGCATCCCGCGCCGCCGCATCAACGCCACAATGGTGGCCAGCAGGTACACCGCCAGGCAGGCCAGCAGATAGCCGGTCACGATGTCCCAATCCAGCACCGCCCAAAGATCCAGGTCCGCCGAAAACCGGAACAGCATCGCCGACAGGGCAAAATAGAAAACGAACCTGGTCAGCGCCGAGGTCGCCTCCGGCCCGAACATGCCACCGCGTGCCGCCGCATAGCCCAACCCGATCAGGGCAAAGAACGGAAGTGTCTGAAGAAAAACAGCCAACATGGAAATTCGGTAGCATGCGGCTTCAACGCTGACCAGCACTCTGGTTGCGGCGTTTGAACCGTTCGGTTTAGACTGATCCCCAGCGTGGGAGTACACAGATCTTGAACAAGCATGACGCCCCGATCAAACGGGGCCGGAAATTCGATCAGGTCGTGGCCGGTGCCCGCGAGGTCTTCCTGCGGGAGGGATTCGAGGGCGCCAGCGTTGACAGCATCGCCCGCGCCGCAGGCGTATCGAAAGCCACGCTCTACAGCTATTTTCGCGACAAGCGGCTGCTGTTTCTGGAAGTGGCGCGGATGGAATGCCTGCGCCAGGCCGAAGCCGCCATGTCCCTGGCCACGCATGGCAGTGATCCCCGCGAGACTCTGACCGACATGGCGCGCCGGATCACCGATTTCACCCTGTCGGACTTCGGTCTCAAGGTGTTCCGCATCTGCGTGGCCGAGGCCGAGCGATTCCCGGAACTGGGCCGCACCTTCTATCAAAGCGGTCCCGAGGTCGCGCGCCAGCATCTGACCGACTACTTGCAGGCGGCCACCGCTCGCGGCGCGCTTCGGATCGACGATTGCCGCCTCGCTGCCGATCAATTCGTCGAACTCTGCCGCGCCGATCTGTTCTACCGCCGGGTGTTCAACCTGACCGACAACATCCAGCCCCAGGAGGTCACGCGGATCGTCGACGGCGCGGTGGACACCTTCCTGGCCCGCTACGCCCCGCGCCTCTGACCGCAGCCCTTCTTCTTGGCAAAAATACTCCCGCCGGAGGCGTCCCGCGGCTCAATCCAGGCAGCGCACCTCGAACTGGTTGCCCGCGCCCCGGCGCATCTCGAACATCTTCAGATCGGCCAGAAGATCGCTCAGCTTCTTCTTGCCATAGTTGCGCGGGTCGAAATCCGGATTGGCGGCGGTGATGTGCTGGCCGACCTGGCCCAGCGAATACCAGTCGTCATCCTGGTCGATGGCCTCCATGGCGCGATAGATCAGCGCCCGCGCATCCATCGGCTTGAGCTTCCTGGGCGCCGGCGTCGCGATCCCCGGCGCTGCCGGTTCGGCCTCGCCCGAGGTCAGGTTTTCCACGTAGATGAAGCGTTTGCAGGCGCGGCGGAAGGCTTCGGGGGTCTTCTGCTCGCCCATGCCGTAGACGTCGATCCCCTGTTCGCGGATGCGGCTGGCCAGTCGGGTGAAGTCGCTGTCCGAGGACACCAGCACAAAGCCGTCGAACCGGCCGGTGTGCAGGATGTCCATGGCATCGATCACCAGCGCGATATCCGAGCTGTTCTTGCCCCGCGTGTTGGCCGGGGACTGGATCGGCACGATCGCCAGATGCGCCAGCTTCTTTTGCCAGCCTTTCAGCCCGTCGCGCGAAAAATCTCCATAGATCCGCCGGATCGAGGATTCGCCGAAGCTGGCGATCTCTTCGAAGATCGCCTCGGCATAGCTGGCCGGCACGTTGTCGGCATCGATCAGCACGGCCAGCAGTTTGGTTCCAGTCTCAGGCATCAGGTTTCCACCAGTTGTTTGTACATCACCAGCGCATCCACATAGCCGTGGACCGGGTGACGGAAAGCGCCGGGCAAGCGGCCGACGGTTTCAAACCCGTCCCGCGCCCAGATCGCGATGGCCCCGGCATTGGTCGTGACCACGAAATTGAATTGCATGGCGCGAAAGCCCATCTCCCGCGCAACGGTTTGCGAGTGCGCCAGCATCGCCCCGGCCACCCCCTGTCCGCGCGCCTGCGGATGCACCACGAATCCCGCGTTGCACACATGCGCGCCGCCGCCGCCCTGGTTGGACTTCACATAGAAGGTGCCTACCACCCCGGACGGCAGTTCGGCCACGTATACGCTCTTTTCCGGCGCGGTCCAGAAGGCAAGCGCCTCGGCGCGCGGGATATCCGCCGCCACCGTATAGGTGTCACCTGCCCGAAAGGCCGGCTTCAGGATCGTCCACAGGGCCTCGGCATCGGCGGGGGTCGCCGGGCGCATTTTCAGGCTCATTCCTGCCCCTCTGTCTCGATATGGATCACCGCACCGCAATGCTTGCAATGCACCGCGTCGGAATCGTGCAGCACCAGCCCGCAGGTCTTGCAGGGCTCGCGCACCTTGCTGGGCCGGAACAGCACCTGCGCCAGCCGCAGGAACAGCGTCACCCCGAAGATCATCACCACCACCGAGATCAGCCGCCCGACCGTTCGCTGCAGGGTGATGTCGCCGAACCCGGTGGTGGTCAGCGCGGTGACGGTGAAATACAGCGCATCGGCGTAGTTGCCGATCTGCGGGTTGGTCTGGAACTGCGTGGCATAGACCAGCCCGGTCATGACGAACATGAACACCACAAGGTTGATTGCCGCGACGATGACCTCTTCATGTTTGCGAAACAGCGGAAAATCCATCCGCAGACGCCCCAGCAACTGATAGGTGCGCAGCAGCCGCAAGGTGCGCAACACCCGCAGGAAGCCCAGCCCCTCGCCCGCAAGCGGCGCCAGGAACGACACGATCGAGACGATGTCCACCCAGGTCATCGGCCGCAGCATGAACCGCAGCCGCCGGGTGTTGATGAACAGCCGCGACAGGAAGTCGGCCAGGATCACCACCCCGAACACGGCGTCGATGGATTCCACCACCGGCCCATGATGGCTGAACGAGGTGGCGATCACGAAGGCGATGGTCACCAGATCGAAGATCAGCAGCCCATAGCGGAACCTGTGCGCCCGGGCCGTCGATCCGGTATAGAGCGCGCGCAGCCAATCCTTCAGCCGCGCCGCGCCGGATGGCCTGCCGGGTGTCGTGCTGTCACCGGTCACCGTGCCGCTCCGGCGGCCCGTGCCGGGATCAGTAGACCACGACCGAACGGATCGACTCGCCCGCGTGCATCAGGTCAAACCCCTTGTTGATGTCCTCCAACCCCATGGTGTGGGTGATCATCGGGTCGATCTCGATCTTGCCCTGCATGTACCAGTCGACGATCCTGGGCACATCGGTGCGGCCCCGCGCCCCGCCGAAGGCGGTGCCGCGCCAGACCCGCCCGGTGACCAGTTGGAACGGACGGGTGGAAATCTCGGCCCCGGCAGGCGCCACACCGATGATGACGCTTTCGCCCCAGCCCTTGTGTGCCGATTCCAGCGCCGTGCGCATCACGCCGACATTGCCGGTGGCATCGAAGGTGTAATCGGCGCCGCCGCCGGTCAGCTCGACCAGATGGGCGACCAGATCGCCCTCGACCTTGCCGGGATTGACGAAATCGGTCATGCCGAACTGCTTGGCCATGGGGATTTTGTCGTCGTTCAGGTCAACACCGACGATCTGGTCGGCGCCGGCCAGCCGCAGCCCCTGAAGGACGTTCAGCCCGATGCCGCCCAGCCCGAAGACGATGGCGCGGATGCCGATCTCGACCTTGGCGGTGTTGATCACCGCGCCGATGCCGGTGGTCACGCCGCAGCCGATGTAGCAGATCTTGTCGAAGGGCGCGTCCTTGCGCACCTTGGCCAGCGCGATCTCGGGCAGCACCGTGTGGTTGGCGAAGGTCGAACAGCCCATGTAGTGCAGGATCGGCGTGCCATCGAGCATCGAGAACCGCGAGGTGCCATCGGGCATCAGTCCCTGGCCCTGCGTCGCGCGGATCGACTGGCACAGGTTGGTCTTGGGGTTCAGGCAATAGTCGCACTCGCGGCATTCGGGCGTGTACAGCGGAATCACATGATCGCCGGGGACCAGCGAGGTGACACCGGGGCCGACCTCCAGCACCACGCCCGCGCCTTCATGGCCCAGAATCGCCGGGAACAGCCCCTCGGGGTCGGCGCCCGACAGGGTGAATTCATCGGTGTGGCATATGCCGGTGGCCTTGATCTCGACCAGGACTTCCCCGGCCTTCGGACCCTCAAGGTTCACGTCCATGACCTCAAGCGGCTTTCCGGCCTCGACGGCGACAGCGGCGCGTGTACGCATGTGAAACTCCCTGCTGTGTTTGCGCAGAAGAATGTTCCAAAAGACACAGCTTTACAACGATCTCCTGCCCCATGGCTTGCGCAGGATGTTCCGGGACGGCAGGTTGCGGGTCAAAACGAGGCTTGCCATGCGCGTCACCATTTCGATTCTCTTCCCCGGTCTGTCCCTGCTGGCTCTGGCCGCTTGCGAACCCAGCTATGACAGCGCGCAGGGCGCGATCCCGGCGTCACAGGTCTGCGATGCCACCCTGTTCGACGAGTTGAAGGGCGAGCCGATCGAAGTGGTCGACAGCGTGAATACCCCCCTGCAAGTGCGGGTTCTGGCCGCCGACAGCTTCGTACCGCGCGATTTTGACGCCAGCCGCCTGACCTTTACGGAATCTCCCAAGGGCACCGTCAGCCGCATTTTCTGCGGCTAAGCCCCTCTTCGCCAGCCTCTGCCCGCGGTGTCGGCCTGCAACAGCAGCGCGGACTCGACTCTGGCCGCGCTTTGTTCATAGTAAGAACATAACAGGAACATTATTGCTGCCACAATAATGCCGAATCGTCGTGTTCTCTCTTTGTGGTTCCCACGCCTGGGGGCCGAACGGCTGCTGCGTCAGGATCGTGACGTTCTGGAACGGCCCCTGGCCGTCGTTGCCGATCGCGGCGGCGCACAGGTGCTGTCCAGCCTCTCGGTCGCGGCCGAGGCCGCAGGGCTGCGCGCGGGCCAGCCATTGCGCGATGCGCTGGCGATGTTTCCCGACCTGCTGACCCGGTCCGAGAATGCCCGTGCCGATGCCGCGCTGCTGGCGGCGCTGCGCCGCTGGGCCGGGCGGTTTTCACCCTGGGTCGCCGAAGAGCCGCCCGCCGCCCTGCTGATCGACCTGACCGGCTGCGCCCATCTGTTCGGCGGCGAGGCGGCGTTGATGCGGCAGGTGGAAGCCGATTGCGCCGATCTGGGGCTGACCGTGCGCGCCGGGCTGGCCGACACCGTGGGTGCGGCCTGGGCGCTGGCGCGTTTTGCCGGGCAGGCGGCGGACCCGGTCCGCTCGGGCGATGCCATCGACCAGGAAGCCCGCGCCACCCGCTCGCGCGCGGCCAAGCGGCGGCATTGGGAACGCGGCGGGGCGCCGCCCGGCCTGCCCGCTCCGGACACCCCCGCCGGACGCATCGCACCGCCCGGACGCACCCGTGCCGCGCTGGACCCGCTGCCGGTGGCCGCCCTGCGCCTGAGTGCCGAGGACACCGCCTCCCTGGCCCGACTGGGCTTGCGCCGCATCGGCGATCTGGCGGGCCAGCCGCGCGCCGGGCTGGCGCGGCGGTTCGGGCGGCAATTGGTGCGGCGGCTGGATCAGGCCATGGGGGTGGAGCCCGAGCCGGTCTCGCCCGCCAAGCCCGCCCCGCGCTTTGCCCTGCGGCTCAGCCTGCCCGACCCCATCGGGCTTGAGGACGACCTGCTGGCCGGGATCGACCGGCTGCTGCCGCCCTTGTGCGCCAAGCTGCGGACGGCAGGACTGGGCGCGCGGCTGGTGCGGCTTCAGGCCGAACGCTGCGACCGCGAGATGCAGGAGATCGAGGTCGGCCTCGCCCGCCCCTCGGCCGATCCCGACCGCATCCGCCCGTTGCTGGCGCTGAAGCTGGACCGGATCGACGCCGGGCCGGGGATCGACCGGCTGCGGCTGAGCGCGCCGCGCACCGAAGCGGTGCATGCCCGCCAGCACAAGGGCCATCTGGACGCCGCCCGCGCCGCCACCACCCGCCGCGATGCCGGCCCGGTACTGGACGATCTGATCGGCCGGCTGGGCGCCCGCGTCGGCATGGAGGCGATCACCCGCCTGCATCCCGCCGACAGCCATATCCCGGAAAAGACCGCCACGGTGCTGGCCGCCGCATGGTCGGACCCTGCGGGCGACTGGCCCCGCGCGCCGACCCCGCGCCCGGTGATGATCTGGCGGCCCGAACCGGTGAGCGCCCCCGACACGCCGCGCCTGACCGGCCCCTTCCGCTGGCGCCGCCGCAGCCTGACCCCGGTGCACACCCGCGGCCCCGAACGCATCGCGCCGGAATGGTGGCTGGACGATCCGGCCTGGCGCAGCGGCGTGCGCGATTACTGGGATGTGGTGACGGAAGACGGGGCGCGGCTGTGGCTGTTCTATGCCCATGGCAGCACCCGCTCGGGGGGCTGGTTCTGCCAGGGGGCCTTTGGCTGAGCCAAGGCCCCCGGCACCGCCGCGCTATGGGGGCAATGAACCGGCGGTGCCGGAGAATGGCAGCTTCTGCGCCATGGGTCTGACTATACCGTCAAACGCTCGCACCCGCAGAATTTAGTGCCGGAAATTCAAGCCAACTTCGCCCCAAAAAGCGGCAAAAGACATGGAAAGCTGGAAGGTTAAGCATGGCCGCGCTTGATTTCACCCGGCCTCGGCCCCAGAGTTGACGCATGACCGTGATTCCCCCGACCCCGTTTCCGGGCCCACGCGCCCCGGTCGAACAGGTGGCCTTCCAGCGCGCGGAACTGGGCGTGATCCTTGGACTTTACGGGCGCATGGTCGCCGCCGGAGAATGGCGCGACTATGGCATTTCCTGCCTGCGCGACCACGCGGTGTTCTCGGTCTTCCGGCGCACCGCCGAAACCCCGCTTTATAGAATCGAGAAACATCCTAAACTGCGCAACCGGCAGGGGATGTACGCGGTGATCGGCATGGACGGGCAGATTCTGAAGCGCGGGCATGACCTGAAAACGGTTCTGCGGGTGCTGGAACGCAAGCTGATCCGCCCGGTCTGAGCCGCGCGCCGCGACTCAGTTGGCGGGCACCAGCCGTCGCCGCGAGGTCACCGGGCCATCGCCCTGCCCCGCGATCCGGCGCACGGCTTCTTCGGCGGATTCATAGACCACCGACATGTGATGCGCGTTGGCGTGAATCAGGCGATCATCGCTGACCGCCAGCGCCACATGGCCCTTCCAGAACAGCAGATCGTTGCGTTGCAGCGGCTCGGCATCGGCCACGGCCTGCCCGGCGGTCCGCGCCTGTTCGCCACTGTCACCGGGGCAGGACAGGCCACAGGCCAGGCAGGCCACCTGCACCAGCCCCGAGCAATCCAGCCCCAGGCGCGAATTGCCGCCCCAGAGGTACGGCGTGCCCAGAAACAGCTCGGCAATGGACGCGGGGTCGGAAAACCGCAGATGCGCCTTGGCCACATGCACCATCGGCACATACAGCCCCTCGTGGGTCTGTCCGAAGCTGCCCTCGGTGCCGGTCAGGGTCAGCCGCGCGCCAAAGGACAGGCTGGCCACATCGGGCGCCTTGAAATCCGGTGCGGCATACAGATGGGTGGCCAGGGTGATGACCTGATGGGTCGGCTCCACCGGCTGGCTCAGATCCTCGGGCCGCATGGCGCCGCGATAGCCGTCGGCCACCCGCCGCACCAGGATATGCCCGTCGGCCTCGGCCAGCGGTTGCACCGCCTCGCCATACAGAAGCTGACGGCTGCGGGTACCGCCGGGACGATCCAGAAGATCGGCGACGGGCACCGCCACCTGAAAGGTCTTGAGCGCGGGGCGGGCGGGCTGGGTCATGACGGCATCCTTGTTGTGACCGCCTGCCTACGCCTTCACGCGGGAAGGTCAAGCAGGCTTGGCAGCGCCGCCAGCACGGCCCGTGTGCCCTGCCCGACCCCGCCTTTGGGCCGCGAGGGCGCGGCCACAGGCTGCCAGCCGTAGATGTCGAAATGCACGTAGCGCGGCGCGTCTTCGACAAAGCGGTGCAGGAACAGCGCGGCGGTGGTGGCCCCGGCAAACCCGCCCTTGGGGGCGTTGTCCAGATCGGCCACACCCGGTTCAATCATTGGCTCGTAAGGGTCATGCAGGGGCAACCGCCAGACCGGATCGCGGACCTGCGCTGCGCCGGACGCAAGGGTTGTCGCTGCGGCATCGTCGCGGGTGAAGAAGGGCGCGATATCGGGGCCGACAGCCACCCGCGCCGCGCCCGTCAGCGTCGCCATCGAGATCAGAAGATCCGGTTTTTCCTCGTCCGCCAGCGCCAGCGCATCGGCAAGAACCAGCCGGCCCTCGGCATCGGTGTTGTTGATCTCGACCGTCAGACCCTTGCGCGAGGTCAGGATGTCCTGCGGCCGGAACGACGCGCCGCTGACAGCGTTTTCCACCGCCGGGATCAGCACCCGCAACTGCACCGGCAGATCCAGGGCCATGATCATCCGGGCCAGCCCCAGCACCGCCGCGGCGCCGCCCATGTCCTTCTTCATCAGGCCCATCGAGGCGCCGGACTTCAGGTTCAAGCCGCCGGTGTCGAAACAGACCCCCTTGCCAACCAGCGTCAGCCGGGGGCCGTCGCTGCCCCAGCGCATGTCGATCAGGCGCGGCGCGCGCGGCGAGGCACGGCCGACCGCGTGGATCATCGGGAAATTGGCCTCCAGCAGATCGTCGCCCGTGGTGACCGACATTGCCGCGCCAAATTCGGCCGCCACATCGACGGCAGCCTGTTCCAGTTCCGCCGGCCCCATGTCCGACGCGGGCGTGTTGATCAGGTCGCGGGTCAGCGCCTCGCCCGCCGCGATGGCCTGAATGCGGTCGCCATCGACGCCTTTGGGCACCACAAGGCGCGGCGTGATCGCCGGGGTGCCCGAATAACGCGTGAAGCGATAGCCCGCCAGCAACCAGGCCAGAGCCGCCTCGGCAGCGTCTTCGGGGGCCAGATCGCCCACAAGCGCCCAGTCGCCTGCCGGCAGCGCAGCCGGCGCCCGGCCCAGCCAGAACCGCCCGCGCGCCCGCGCCTGCGCCGTCCCCAAGCCAAAGACCGCGCTGCTACAACTGCCATCGGCACCGGGCACGGCCACCACCTGCCCCAGTTCTGCGGTGAAGCCGACAGCGGTCAGCCAGGTGCGGGTGGTCTCTGGCTGATCGTCCAGCCAGCGTTCCAGATCATCGCTGCCGACAAGGTGAAGGGGGCGCGCCGCGTCGGCGTCTTGGGCAAATGCGAGTTCCATGGGCGGCCTGTCCTGTGATCCGATCCCAGCACCCTACGCCGTTCGGACGCGCCTGCAAGCCGGATCACTCGACCTCCTGGCCGGCGGTCCACAGAAGGGTGATCGTCGCCTCGCCCAGACGGCGGCAGCGGGCCACGGTGGCCGCCAGCGCCACGTGATCCTTCACCGCCGCGCAATGGGCCACCGCCCGCGCCGCGCGCTGCAACCGGGTCAGCCCCGCCGCCGAGGCCGTGGCCTGCAGCCGTTTGGCATGATCCTCCAGCGCCATCAGGTCCGTATCGGCCAACGCCCGCGCAAGGCCCGCCATGCGAGATGCCAGCGATTCGACCAGATCCACCGCCGCACGATCGCGCGAACAGCCCCGCGCCTGGCTGAAACACGCCACCAGAGTTTCGGGATCCAGATCCTCGGACTCGAAAAAACGCAAATGTACCCGCACGATACCCCACCCAATTCCGGCCCCCACCGGTGAATTTCCACATACCCCTGTTCCTGCCAAAAAAACCTTGCTTTTCCAGCCCGAAGTACCTCGAAATTGAATTCACTCCGCACTAGTTTCGAGACTTATGGAAAAGAACACCGCGCTCACGCACCCGCTGACACTCCGGCCCCTCCCGGGCTACTTGCTGCAACGGTACAGAGGCTGGAAAGCCACCGACCACGCAGAAAACAAGATTTGGTACCGCCGTTTGGCAGAGGAAGGTCAACGGCCGCGCTGCATGGTGATTTCCTGCTGTGACAGCCGGGTGCATGTGACATCGGTCTTCGGCGCCGGGCCGGGCGAATTCTTCATGCATCGCAACATCGCCAACCTTGTGCCGCCTTATGCGCCCGACACCGATCATCACGGCACCTCGGCGGCGCTGGAATACGCGGTGCGCAACCTGAAGATCACCAACCTGCTGATCATGGGGCATTCCCTGTGCGGCGGCGCGGCGGGATGCCTTGAGATGTGCAGCGGCAACGCGCCGGAACTGGACGACCCAAACAGCTTTGTCGGCCGGTGGCTCGACATCCTGCGCCCCGGATACGAGCGCGTGAAGGACATCGCCGACAGGGACGAGCAATCCACAGCCCTGGAAAAGCAGGCCGTGGTGATCTCGCTGGAGAACCTGATGACCTTCCCCTTCGTGCGCGAGGCGGTGGAGGCCGATCAACTGGCGCTGCACGGCATGTGGGTGAATATTGCCAACGGCGACTTGCAGATGCTGGACCCGGACTCGCACCAGTTCATCAGCTTGTAGACCCATCGGGCGCGGGTTGTTCCGCGCCCGGTCGGACACTTCCGGCAGGATGCCGGCGCTGATCCGACCCGACCCGAGGAGGCCGGTGATGACTTGGATGATCCGCGCGCTCGCCGGACTGGCCGCCCTGGTGGCCATTCTGGCGCTGGCCGCCTTCGCCTTGCCGCATCAGATCTCGGTCAGCCGGTCCATCACCATCGACGCGCCGCCCGAACGCGTATTCCCGCATCTGGATTCGCACACGGCCACGGCGGAATGGTCGCCCTGGATCGCGCGCAATCCCGATGCCCAGGTGATCTTTGAAGGGCCGGAGGCCGGGATCGGCGCGCGGATGAGCTGGATCTCGGACAATCCGACCCTTGGTGACGGCGTGCAGGTCATCACCTCGATCACCGACAACCGATGGGTGGCGCGATCGATGGAATTCGGAGACTGGGAGCGTGCGACCGCGTCGTTCCTGCTGGACCCGGACGGGACCGGCACCCGTGTCACCTGGTCGTTTTCCACCGATGCCGGGTTCAACCCGGTGTCGCGCTGGATGGGACTGGTGGTGGATGACTGGGTCGCGGACGAACTGGATCAGGGTCTGAGCCGCCTGAAACGGCTGGTCGAGACCGGCAGCCCGGACTGAGGCCGCGCCGCATGAGAACGGCCCCGGCGCGCCCGCGCGCCAGGGCCAATACTGGTGTCAGCCCTTTTTCAGGACGCGCGCACCCAGCGTTTCGGCGATCTGCACGGCGTTCAGGGCAGCGCCTTTGCGCAGGTTGTCGCTGACGCACCACAGGTTCAGACCGTTGTCGATGGTGCTGTCCTGACGGATGCGGCTGATGAAGGTGGCGTAGTCGCCGACGCATTCAACCGGCGTGATGTAGCCCCCGGCCTCGCGCTTGTCGATCACCATGATCCCCGGCGCTTCGCGCAGGATATCGCGGGCCTCGGCCTCGTCCAGATGATCCTCGAACTCGATGTTGATCGATTCCGAATGGCCCACGAAGACCGGAACCCGGACACAGGTCGCGGTGACCTTGATCGCCGGATCGATGATCTTCTTGGTCTCGGCGACCATCTTCCATTCTTCCTTGGTGGAGCCGTCTTCCAGGAACACGTCGATGTGCGGGATCACGTTGAAGGCGATCTGCTTGGGATAGACCGACGGCGCGACTTCCTGGCCGGGCACATACATGCCCTTGGTCTGATCCCACAACTCGTCGATGGCATCCTTGCCCGAGCCGGAAACCGACTGGTAGGTGCTGACCACCACCCGCTTGATCCGCGCGCGGTCGTGCAGCGGCTTCAGGGCCACCACCATCTGTGCGGTCGAGCAGTTCGGGTTGGCGATGATGTTCTTGGCCTTGTAGCCCAGAACCGCCTCGGGGTTCACTTCCGGCACCACCAGCGGCACCTTCGGGTCGTAGCGATAGAGCGAACTGTTGTCGATCACCACGCAGCCCGTCGCCGCGGCCTTGGGCGCATACTTCTTGGTCGCGTCCGAGCCGATGGCGAACAGGGCGATGTCCCAGCCGGTGAAATCGAAGGTGTCCAGATCCTCGGTCGTGAGGGTTTTGTCGCCAAAGCTCACTTCCGTGCCCAGCGACTTGCGCGAGGCAAGAGCTGCGATCTTGTCCACCGGGAACCCACGTTCCGCGAGGATGTTGAGCATTTCGCGGCCCACATTGCCCGTGGCGCCCGCGACGACGACGTTATACCCCATTTCGGGTTACTCCTTCTTGCATAACGCGCGTCTGTTACAGGCTTTGTGTCCCATGGGAAAGGGGGCTTGAGAGACGCTGTGTCAGACTGTGACCGGAAGCTTCGGCAGCACCAGGTCGGGCTTGACCTTGGGATGGCCATCCGGGCCGGTCTCTACCTCGGGATAATAGACCTGCCCGAGATAGTTCATGAAGGCGTTGCGCAAAGCCTTGTCATAACTGGCGGCATCGGCCTCGGCAAAGACCCGATGCAGGGCTGCAGCGTCATCAACCGGGGTCACTAGGCCGGGGATGCGGAAGAACGCCTCGCCCAGCACGATCACCGGCTTCTCGAAATAGAACGCCTGCAATCCCACCGAGGAATTCAGCGTGATGACCGCCTGCGACCGGTCCACCTGGAAGAAGGTGTCGGTCTGGTTGTCGATGACAACGCGATCGGGTTGGGCGGCTTTCGCGCGTTCCAGCGCCGCGCCCAGCGGGATCTTGGAACTGGGATGCTCCTTGAACCGCAGGTGCCAGCCCTCGGGCAGATCGGCGGCGGCCTCGGTCAGCAATTCGATGAAATGTTCGAGGTCGCGGACCCAGCCGCTGAACTGGCGGATCTGGGTATCGTCAGGCACCTGCAACGGGCAGAAGATGAACTTCTGCCCCGCCAGCCCGGTGTCGCCGCTGCCCTGACCGACATCCGCACGGGCCGAGGCGCGCGCCTGCAGCTTCTCGCGCAGGGCCAGCCAGCCGGGTCCGGCCCGGTCCGGATCGTCGCCCGCCCAGTCGCGGTAGAAGCCGGCGTCGCGCGGCAGGCTGTTCAACTGGTTGATGCCCACCGGGTCCACCGTCACCCGGCCGGGCAGCGGCGCGCGCTCCAGATAGATGGTCGGGCGTCCGGCATCGCGGGCGGCAGCCATAAAGGCACGCCGGGTGCCGGTGATGCCGTTCCAGGCGACCGCCACCGACCCTTCATGGCTTTCGAAATGATGGCGGAACCGGTTGTACTGAACCGAGTAGATCCAGATCTTGGCGTTGCGGTGCCGGGGGCTGCGCGGCGGACGCTTGGCGGTCGCCACCGCTTCCTCGGCCCGCTGGCGGGTCTCGGGATAGCCGCGCAGGCGGATGCTCAGATCACTGAACTGCCGGGTGCCGCCACCGATCTCGCAGACCGAGGCCAGCATCGAGTCGATTTCCGGGTCGCCGTCCTTGAGATACACATAGGTCATGGCGCGCCCTTTCTGAGCTTAGCGGAACAACAAGAGCGGGATCTGGCAGGAGCGGATCATCTCGGTCGTGGTCGACCCGATGATCAGTGCCCGCATCCGCGAATGGCGGTAGGCGCCCATCACCAGAAGGTCGGCCTCGCCGTTGGAAACCTTGTCGGAAATCACCTGGATGGTGTCACCCTGCAGGATTTCCGAGGTCACGTCGAAGCCCTTGCCGCGCAGCAGCGCCACCGCGCCCTCATGCTTGCGGCGCATCTCGGTCGAGGCATTGGCGACGGTCAGAAGATGCAGGGACAGCCCGGCAAACAGCGCATTCTCGGCGATGTGATCGACGGCCCTCATGGTGGCCGGATCGCCGTCGAAGGCGATCAGCACCCGGTTGATCGGCTGGAACGCCCGCGAGCATACCATCACCGGCTTGTCCGAGGCGCGCACCACCCGCTCCAGGTTCGAGCCGAGGTGCAGCTTGGCGAAATCCGCAGCTTCGCCGCGCTTGCCGATCATGACGAGGGCGGCGTTGGCTTCCAGATCGTGCAGGGTTTCCACCAGATCGCCGTTGCGCAGGCGCGTGTGCACGTCTTCGACGCCCAACGCTTCGATCCGCGCCTTGGCGTCTTCCAGAATGGCCCGGCCGCGGCGCTGCGCCAGCTTGGCCTTGGCCTGATCCAGTTCGGCCAGCTCCTCCAGCAACGCGGTGCGGGCTCCCAGCCCGATATTGCCGCTGAGGTCCGCCTTGACGCCTTGCCGATGGCCCAGGATATGCGCCACCGAGACCGGCACGCCCAGTCGCGAGGCCGCCCATCCGGCATGGTCGCAGACGCTTTCGGAATAGGTGGATCCGTCCACCAACGCGATGATTTCGCCCATCTTGTCCCTCAATGCTCCAACAGCTTGTCCATCGCGCCGGGCTTGTCGAACACCGACAGCTGATCGACGATGGTCTCGCTGGCCCGATTCATGCCGCGCAGGTCCACATCGGCCCCTTCACGACGGAACTTGAGCACGACCATGTCCAGCGCCGCAACCGACGAGATGTCCCAGATGTGCGCGCCAGAGACGTCGATGACCACGCGTTCCAGCGCTTCTCCGAAGTCGAACGAGTTGGTGAAGGCATCCGCCGAGGCGAAGAACACCTGCCCCTCGACCGTGTAGGTGCGCTCGGTCCCGTCTTCGGACAAGACCGATCTGACCCGGAAAATCTGCGCGATCTTGCCGGCAAAGAAGATCCCCGACAGCAGCACGCCAGTCAGAACGCCGATGGCCAGGTTGTGGGTAAAGACCGTGGTCACGACCGTGGCCAGCATCACGATGGAGGAGCTGCGCGGATGATCGCGCAGCGACTTGATCGAGGACCACGAGAAGGTCCCGATGGACACCATGATCATGATCGCCACCAGCGCCGGCATCGGGATCTGGCGCACCAGGTCGCCCAGCCCCACGATCAGGATCAGCAGGAACACACCGGCGGCAAAGCACGACAGGCGGCCCCGACCGCCGGATTTCACGTTGATCATCGACTGGCCGATCATGGCGCAGCCTGCCATGCCGCCGATGAACCCGGTGGCGGTGTTGGCCACGCCCTGTCCGATGCACTCGCGGTTCTTGTCGCTTTTCGTGTCGGTCAGATCATCCACAAGCGACGCTGTCATCAGGCTTTCCAGCAGGCCTACCACGGCAATAGCGGCGGACACAGGGAAGATGATCTGCAGGGTTTCAAAGTTCAGCGGGATGTCGGGGATCAGGAACACCGGCAGGGTGTCGGGCAATGCGCCCATGTCGCCGACGGTGCGCACATCCAGCCCCAGCGCCAGCGAGGCCAGCGTCAGGACGACAATCGTGACCAGCGGCGAGGGCACCGCACGCGTGATGCGCGGGAACAGATAGATGATCGCCAGACCGGCCGCGACCATGACATAGGTGACCCAGGTGACGCCCGTCAGTTCGGGGACCTGCGCCAGGAAGATCAGGATGGCGAGCGCGTTGACAAAGCCTGTCATCACGGATCGCGAGACGAAGCGCATCACCGAGCCCAGCTTCAGCATCCCGGCGCCGATCTGCAGCAATCCGGCCAGCACGGTCGCGGCCAGCAGGTATTCCAGCCCGTGATCGCGCACCAGCGTCACCATCAGGACCGCCGTGGCCGCCGTGGCTGCCGAAATCATGCCCGGTCGTCCTCCGACAATGGCGGTGATGACCGCGATCGAGAACGACGCATACAGCCCGACTTTCGGGTCGACGCCGGCGATGATCGAAAATGCGATGGCTTCGGGAATGAGTGCCAGAGCCACGACCAGACCTGCCAGCAAGTCTGCGCGAATGTTACCAAGCCATTCTGCCCTGAGGCCGCTTGAACGGTCCAAGATCACTACTCCACTTCTGACACACGTGCGGCGCGGTCTAGTCGTGATCGGCCAGAATGACTAGGGGGAAGATTCCCGGGCGGCGGGGCCGGAGCCTGTCAACAGGGCCTCGGCCCTTTCTCTGAGTCCGGCGCTTTGGGCCAGAAGATCCCTTTGGGTGGCCAGCGTCGGGGGCCCGGTTTCCGCCGGCTCTCCACCGGCTGCAAGCGCGGTGGATCGTGTCTGCGCCGGCTGGCTGGTTGTCTGGTCTGGCAGCACCGGTTGCTGTCCGGGCAGAGGCGCGACCGGATCGGTTTGGGGGATCGGGGTCGTGTCCGGAACCGGTCCATAGCGGCGGGCGATCAGATCGTCGGCAAGGGGAACCGGTTCGGAAACCGCACCGGGCTCGGTTCGGGTCCACCCCTTGAGCACGGGAAGGGATCTGTATCGGTTGGCCAAGGTCGAGAACCCAAGGGACGACAGTCTGTCAACGAATGCCCCGCCATTATCCGGGCTGATGGGCAGCGTCTTGTCGGGAAAGTAGGCTGCTGAAAGATAGACGAATTCGGCTTCCTGACCCTCGGCCACTAACGCCCCCATGAGGTCATCGTAGGCCAGGGGTACGCCCAGATCCTGTGCGAAGCGCGACTCCGCCAGATCCGACAGGAACTTCAAGGCAGGCTCGAATTCACCGACGCCCGACATGGCCTGTACATAGCTCGCGAGGAGTTGGCCGGCCTCGCGCGATCCCTTTGCCGACAGAATCTGTGCTTCCACTTCCCGTTGCCATTCGGCCGGGAATGCGTCGTTTCCAGGCGCGACCTTCTCGAGCAGGATGGATTGGGCCTCCAGACCCACCAGGTCTCTGGACCGCGTCAGATCCTTCAACGCGGCCCTGTCCGGGTGTTCCGGGGCAGCCCTTGCCTGCTCAACGAGCATGTCACCTTCGGCCCCCGCCAATGTGCGCGCTACCGTCGACCGGACAGCGGTCGCGGTTTCATCGTGCCCCAACATCCTCAATTGGCGGGACACGGCGGGTGCGAGATGTGTACGCAAGTGCGGCGGCAAGCCCGAAACCGTATGGAAGACGGCTTGGGTATTTACCTTCACCGATGCGGGCGTCTTGATCGCTCCAAGGCCAAGGACGCTCCACAAGGCCGCCGACCCGGGACAGTTCGTCATCCCGCCCAGCAGTTCGGAAGACACGCGCCCCGGTGTATCCAATTGGAAGGAGATTTCCTTCAGAAGCCTCGTCGCGGTCGTGTCTGCACCCAGCTTCTCCAGCTCCGCACGGGCTTCGGCCCCGAATCCCAGAAACAGGTATCGCGCGGCCACCGCCACCCCATCGACAGTGCCGAGAGACCCGTCTTCATCCGGGCGGCTGTGCAGTTTCTCGACAGCTTCCTCGAGGCTCCCGACGCCCGCGATCTGGATGAAATTCAGATGCGCCGCATCCGGGCATTGGATTGAAGCCGGTTCTTGCTGTTGCGGCCTCAGCAGATCGGTCGCGGTTTGCGCAAGAACTTGTGGAGAGGACCCAAGTTGGGACGGGCGGGCCACCCTTTGCGGTGCAGCAGGCTCCAAAACGCCATCGAAAACGGCCCGCGCCAAGGCCGTTGATATCTCCGGGTCCAACATTCGTGCCTGGCCCTGGTCGCGCGGAAGACCGGACTCACCAAAATCCGGCAAGGCCTCTGGTGGCTGAACCGATGGCGGGAATCCCGTTTCGATCGGCTCCGGGGGCAGCGGATAATCGGGCAGGACAGATGTCAAGCGCCGCTCAAACGGTGACGAATTTTCCGCAGGCCCGTCAACCACGTCAACAACAAGTACCCTAGGAGACACTTCAAATGCCCGTGCATGACAGATGCAGGCGACCGAGATTTGCAGGTGCGTCTGGTTTTGAGCAAGGGAAGAGACCCTTGTCCGGGGAATCCGGTCAAAGACGCCTGCAAAGTCATAGCTCTGCCGCGTGCCTTGCGTTGCGAGGCCATAGCCACCGGACACCTTCCCAAGCGTCCAATCTACATCCTGGTCGAAGTAGAATACCAATCGGGTAAACCCGGCATGCTCTCCCGACCTGATGGTCACTTGCGCGTCCAGAATCGTTGGAAACAGCGCGAAGCAGGCCCAAAGCAGCGCTCTAGCTATCTTCATCTCGCGGCCCGCTTCAGATCACGAATGGCCTCATCCACTTCCGGGAAGTTTGGACGCAAATGGCCGGGGATATTCTGCCGACCAATTTCCAGACACACATTCGCGGAATGCTGGCGCAAATTGGCTACAAGAACTTCGCGGATGACTTTGTAGTAGTTTGAATCGTTCAGCACCACGTCCCGGATCCGGATCGCAAAGGGTCCCACCAGGCCATAGGCCAGGAAAACGCCAAGGAAAGTACCGACGAGGGCACCGCCAATCAATCCTCCAAGAATTTCAGGGGGTTGATCAATGGACCCCATCGTCTTGATCACACCCAGAACGGCCGCCACAATTCCAAGTGCCGGAAGACCATCGGCCATCGACTGCAAGGCGTGCGACGAGTGTAGGGCATCCTTCACGCGTGCTTCCAACCGCCGTTCCAGAACCTCGTCGACCTGGTTTGCATCGTCAAAGTTCATCAACCCAGACCGAAGGGTGTCACAAATCAGGTCAATCGCGTCGGCGTCGGCAAGAATCTTTGGATAGCGGGCGAAGATTTCAGAATCTTGCGGATCGTCCAGATGACCCTCCAATGCCACCACGTCTTTTCGTGCCACATCGATCAATTCGTACAACAGGCACAGAAGATCCTTGTAGTCCGCAGAACGCCACGTTGGGCCCTTGAAAACCTTGGAGATGTCTTTTGCCGCATGTGAAATTCCGCCCTTGTCGCTCCCAATGACAAAGGAACCGATAGCAGCCCCTCCAATAATGATGAACTCATATGGAAGGGACTTGAGAATGATTGCCATCTTGCCCCCAGAGGCAAGGTAGCCTCCGAAGACGGTAACAAAGATTAATGCAATTCCAGCCAGACCAAGCACAGTTGAACTTCCATCTTATTGACGTACCAAAATTGATTAGTTGGACGGTACATCCATGTTCCGACCCGCGACATGGACAGACACGGCAAATGCAGAATTGGGCGACATGTTAGAGACAATTCCGGCGGCCACACTTGGATCCATCTGCGTGAGGAACCCGGCCGAAAAGCCTGGTGGCATCTGCTCAAAAATCACCGCTGCATCCTTGGGCTTCATGTTCGTATAGATGCCCACAAGTCTTTCGATGTCGCCACTGGATGCGTCCCGTGCAATTTCAATCGTCTGCGATAGATTCTCTTCGGACTCCTGAAGCCTGGATATCGCAACGGCCAGTTCCTGCTCCATCTCGGACACTTGCCGGCTGCGGATATCCAGTTGTCTCGCTTGCTCGTCCAGACGTTTCTCTCGTGTCGAAAGATCTGCAATAAGATCTTCAATCGCAGGATCAATCGCCTCCCTAGCACCGGGATACGGGTCAGAGTTTTTCATTTCACCAACCAAGTCGCTTGCCTTTACCAGGAAGTCACTTTCCATGATTCTGATTAGACATGAGGCAATGAAAAGAAACGCAATCACTTTCCCGAACGAGAGTTTTCTGGTTGGCCACGATGGTTTCGCCATATTTTTCACCCTCGTTCCGCACGAGACGTTGCGTCCGGCGCGCGTCGCGCAAAAACCGGCTCGGCCCGTTCTTTGTCCGGATTGTCACCGGGTAAATCATGGAGTGAGGCGAGAAGGAGTTCCAAGCTCTTCTTGGCAGCCTCCCCTTTTTCAAGGTTTCGCGCCAAAGACTCGGAGGAAGAATCTACGCTTTGCAGGGTTTTCTCCAGAGTTTCGTTCAGAGCTTGAACTTGGTCGGAAAGTGCCTTTATTTCCAAGCCAATCCCATCCGAATGGTTTGAAAACCTGTTGAGCTTTCGTGACAGGACAATGCAGTATATTGCGGCCGAAAGGGCCGCAGCGATCAGAAGCGAGTCGGCAATCATCCCCATTCCCTCATCCAATCATGAATTTCGTCAGGTATATTTCCCGAACAAGCTCGGGGCTTGAGACGGTTTGCAGTCGACGAAGAAGTTGTGCGCGAAGCTCTGCTATTTCGCCTGGATCATCAATCTGAGACACCTCCACCGACCGCACATACTGCGAGACAACGTCCGTAAAGAATGACGATCTTGATTCGATTTCTTTCATGCTTTCCGGCAATCCCGCGATTGCCAATTCCAAGCGAAGTTGCCTTTCAGGTCCAGTGGAGGAAACCGGAACCAGTATTGGCGGCAACGGAAATGTGCCCATCTCAACTTCCGTTTCAGTGTACACGTCGGTTTTATTTGATCTGACCGCAAGGATTGCACCCAGGCGCGGCTCCAGAACCGCATATCCGGCCACTGCCCCGAGAGAGAAACAGCCAAGCAACAGGGCGACAGTTTTTTTCGACAACACCATGCTCCTTCTCGACGAATGTCTCGCGACAATTCTGCCTTCTTCGACTCGCCGCGAACTCATCTGTAAAGCCAACACAGCTAACCAGTTGTTAAAACGCGGATGCCATATCAGAGGCGGTCACAATCCGGCAGCGTTTGGGTGCTATGAAAAATATTCTGGAATCCGTTCTTTCTCGCATCATGCGGCACAAGGGTCTCAGTGCCGCAATTGCCTTTTCGGTCCTGTCGTTCGCCATCATGTTGGCGCTGGTCCGCCCGTTCGCGCCGTCCATGGCACTTCTGTACTCGCGGCTTGAGCCGCAATTGGCCGGTCAGATCCTGGACACGCTTGCTCAGCGCAATGTGGATTACACCATTCAGGGTGATTCCATCTATGTGCGGGCCACAGAGCGTGACGCCCTGCGCATGAGCCTGGCCCTGGATGGCGTCGCGAGCACCGGTGGCGTCGGCTTCGAGCTGCTCGAGACCCTGCCAGGGTTCGGCACCACCTCCCGGATGTTCGACGCCACGTACTGGCGCGCGATCGAAGGGGAACTGGCACGAACAATCACCGCCAGCCCGCTGATAAAGGGCGCGCGCGTGCATCTTTCGACACCCACGTCACAGGGGTTTTCCAGCAACCTGGCCGTGTCTGCGTCGGTCTCCCTGACCCCGGTCACCGGATCCCTATCGCCGCAGATGGCAGAGGCGGTAAGATCCCTGGTGTCATCATCTGTCCAGGGCCTTGACCGGGATGCCGTGGCGATCATCGACGCGCGGAACGGGACGGAGTTCAGCAGCGAAAGGGACTACTCGTCGCTGGAGGTTGAACTGTCCGAAGCCTTCCGCAAGAAGGTCGAGCGCCTCGTCGATGCACGCGTCGGCCGTGGCAACGCCATCGTCGAAGTGGCTGTCGACACGGTCAAGAACGAAGAAACGGTGGTAGAACGCCTGATCACGCCGGATTCGCGTGTCGCCATCAGTGTGGATTCCGAGGATTCCAGCCGAAGCGAATCGTCGTCTGACGGTGCCTCGGTGGGGGTTGCCAGCAACCTGCCGGACGGAGACGCCGCGGGGCAGGATCGGCAGACCCGCACCGAATCCACGTCCAGCCGCGAAACAACCAACTACGAGGTCTCTCAGGTTACGCGAGAAACCAGCAAGCCGCCCGGATCGGTTCAGCGTATCTCGGTCGCCGTTCTGGTGAACCTTGCTTCGGTTGAAGGCGATCCCGCCCAGATCGAAGAGGAACTGTTGCAAATCGGCGAGTTGGTGACCTCGGCGGTCGGCATCAATCAGGAGCGGGGCGACCGCGTCACCGTCAAGGCGCTTCCGTTCTCACCTCCGGCAGCCGAGGGCGAGGTTCCCGCGGCCTCCCTGTTATCCTTGTCGTCGCTGGACATCTCGCAACTGCTGAAGACCCTGTTGTTTGCCATCGCCGCCGTGGTCATCGGGATCTTCGTGGTTCGGCCTTTTGCGTCCAGCAGGCGTGAAGAGGCGACATCAGGAACCGCACTCTCGGTGCTGCCCCATGAACCTGGCCAGGTTATTGCACCGGATACACCTGAACGCGCTTCCTATCCAATGACAGCAACGGATGTCCCGAGCCCCCAGGCGCGCATGAAATCACTGCCCGTTGCGGATGCTTCCGATCCTGACGGACCATCCAAGACCTCCGGGACGACGCAACAGCCTGCAAACAACTCCCTTGTTGAACTTGTGGATCAGCGGCAGTCCGACACGGTCGAGGTTCTGCGCAGTTGGCTCGAAGAGAGCCCCGTTTGATGGTTGCTTCACCCAGGAACAGCATCCATTTGCGCGACTTCTCTGCGCCGGGGTCCGGGCCTGACGTGTTCGAGGGGGACGCGGCCACGACAGAAGGCCTCAAATTGGAGGCGTTTGAAAATGGCTACAAATCCGGCTGGGATGATGCGCGCAAAGCACTGGATGCAGACAAACTCTCTTTCTGCAGCACCGTTCAGGATGCGATCAAGGCGTCGACAACGACCTATGAGTCCGCGTGTCAGGATCTCTTGCGGGAAATCGAGCCGCTCTTGTGCGGGCTTGCCCGGAAAACACTCCCCGAAGTCGCACAAGCACATTTTCCGGAAATTGTCCTGGATCTGATCCGGGCCAACCTTTCGGAAACCGGCGATGCCCAACTGGAGATTCAGGCCTGCGAAAGCACCCGCGCCGAGGTTTCCGCGCTTCTTCCCCCGGACCTGGCCGAGGCGGTCCAGATCACCACGGACGCAAGCCTCGCTGAAGGGCAAGTCATCACCACGTTGCACGGCGCCTCCCGCCTGACCGATGTGTCGCGGATGCTTGGCGAAATCGAAACACGCATCGAGAGCTTTTTTGCCTCTCACAGAAAGGAATAACCGATGACGACCGGCATCAATCCTGCTGTTTCAGAGGGGCGAACCTCCCCGACCTCGAATCCTTTCGAAGATGTGCCTATCGAGATCCGGGTGTCCGTGGGCCGCGCCCACCCCTCCATTCAGGAGTTGCTGGCGTTCGGGCCGGAGTCGGTTCTGGAACTCGACCGCAAGATCGACGATCCGGTGGAACTGTTCATCGGCGACCGGATCATCGCCCGAGGGGTGCTGGAAGCCGCCGAAGACGGTCCTGCTGGACAGTTGGTGGTGCGCCTGACCGAGGTGATCCGTGATGGCGCAGTGTCGTAAACTTGGCGCCGGGCTGCTTGGCGCCCTTTGCCTGTTCTGGGCCGGGACGGCTGCAGGGCAGGATCTGCCCATGGATCTGATCGGCAACGGCACGGTCTCGGGTCAGGGTGTTCTCCTGTTCCTTCTGATCGCCGCGATTGGCGTGGCGCCGGCGCTCTTGATCGTCGTGACCTGTTTCCCGTTCATCGCGACGGTTCTGTCGATCCTGCGTCACGCCATCGGCCTGCAACAATCGCCACCGAACATGCTCATTGTCTCGCTGGCGCTGTTCCTGACCTATTTCGTGATGGAGCCGGTGTTTTCCGAAGCCTGGCGCGTTGGGCTTGGCCCCGCGGTACAGGGAACCCTGCCGTTCGAGGACGCATTCCTGAGAACCCTGGAACCGTTTCGCATCTTCATGACCGCGCGCGTGGATCCGGAAACCTATCAACACCTGGCGGAATTGCGGGCCGAGGACACGCTTGCGCCAAGCCCGACCTCTCCGCTGTCCCTGCTGGTGCCTTCGTTCCTGCTCAGCGAGATGACGCGCGCTTTCGAGGTCGGCTTCATGATCTTCCTGCCGTTCCTCATCATCGACCTTGTGGTCGCCGCCATCCTCATGTCGATGGGCATGATGATGGTGCCACCCGCCATCGTGTCCCTGCCATTCAAACTGGCGTTCTTTGTTGTGGCGGATGGTTGGACGCTGGTTTCGGCCGCACTTGTCCGCGGCTACATGTGATGCCGCGGTACCTGGCCTAGCGGATCAGACGCTGGATTGTGGCGCTGCCCAGCTTTTCCCCGATCCACTGGCGCGACTTCCACAGGAATCCGTCGGATCCCGCCCAGTAGAGATTGGTGAAGGCCAGGGTACCGTCCTGACAGCTTTCTTCAAAGCGGGTCACCGCGTGACGTCGCTCCAGCACCACGATGGTTTCGGATCCCGCCCTTTGAAAGCGACAGGTCATGTCGCGCACAATCATCTGGTTCAACCCGTCAAGGTGGCGATAGCTGCGCGAATACTCGGCCCCGCGGCCCTGACGAACCAGTGCTGCGGTCTGGCGTGTCTCGGCCGCCATCAGATCCCAGCCGATGCCTCGCGTCGCGAAAATCACGCCGTCGTCGAGGATCAGAGAGCCGCCATCCGCCGACCGCCAATAGATGAAGGCCCCATCCTGGTACCAGACCTTCAACGTGGTCGCGACACCCTGATCCGGCAGTTCGAACAGGATCAGGGGAATGGTGACATCGGCGATTGCCGCGCGGGTCAGTTCCGAGATGTCGCGCACCTCGGACGCCTCCCGGTTGCCGGATGAAAACAACGATTCGGTAACCTGAGCCAAAAGCTGGTCGGGCGCCTGGCCGGTGGGTTCGGAACTGCAACCGGCCAGTCCGAAGACCAGACCAACCGTACAGAACCGCAGGGCGAGGGACAGGCGAGTGCACATCGTCATCTCCAGAACTGTCCCCATTGCTCTTCCAACTTGTACTTCCGGCTGTCGTACACGGCCTGATAGAGCTGCCCCGGCACATCCACGCGTGCACCGCCGTCGCGGGTCAACGGCCGGATGACTATACGCTCTGTCACCCGCGTGGGACGCCCCAGGAACCAGTCGATGGGAATTTCCATGACGATGCCCTTGTCGAAGGATCCTTCGCCAAAGTCCTCGGCCGACACGTCGGTCTTGGTGGCGAAGGCGCCGATCTTCCAGCCGTTGGCGAATGTTCGTTCCAGCCCAAGGGTCGCGCCGACATCGCCGGCCAGATAGCGGCCCACGTCAAGCCGGGCAAAGAAGTCATCGGTGAACTGCCAATAGCCCGTAACGAAGCCGGTCGCGACTTCATAGTCCAGCATCCCGAAGCCGCCGTCATAGTCGCGCTGCTTGACATAGTTCAACTCGGCGCCGAGGGCATAGCGTTTGTCAAACGGGGCCCAAAGCACCTCGCCCGAGACACCGGCATACATGCGCTCAAGATAACCGGCGGTCAGGCGGCCGTAGACTTCCGAACTGCCCTGAAAGTAATAGGCGCCGTACAGATCCCGCATCGCCGGATCGCCGTACTTGTTGTAAAGCGTGAAGTCGCTGCGCACGTGCGGCAGCGTCGACGCCGAGGTTTCGCTGTTCTGATCCAGGTTGCCGATCAGTTTTTTCTGCACGGTCCCCGCAAACAGCCATCCCGGTGCGGGCTGCCACGCGCCGGTCAACTGAACCCCGACATCCATCCGGAACGGGTTGGCCGGATCAAACAGCGACGTGCTGACATACGGCCCCAGCGACCAGGTGAACCGGGGATAGACGAAGGGCGCATAGTCCTCTGCGGCGGGTTCATCGGGCGCTGTGCCGAACGCCGCGATTGCCAGCATCTGCTCGGCCCCATCGGCCTGAATGACGTTCTGCTCCACCGCGCTGCGCGCATAGGTAACCGAAGGCAGTTCCAGCCCCGTCACCATCGGCACGATGGTGAATGTATCAACCGAGGGCGGCATGACGGTCGACATCAGGCGCAGGCTGCGCCCGATCGCCTGCGCACCGGAGCGGTAGCCCTTGTTGCGCAGGTAAAGCGTGGCTTCGGTGGCGTCCAGGTGCAGCGCCTCCATCTCCATCCCTTCGGCCAGAAGGGCATCGGCCAGGGCATCGCGGATCGTGATGCGGGTGGGCTCCGAACCGACCCAGGCCGTGGTGTAAAGCTCCGGCGCTTGAGCGCGCGAGGGCCGCTGATAGACCGGCGACCCCGCAGGCTCCTGCCCGCCGACAACCGGCGGGCGGGCGGGGTTCAGGTTGACCTGAAGCTGCACCCCGATCTCGGAGCCATACATGAAATAGCCACCGACCTTGAAATCGCGGGAAATGGCATATTCCGCCCCGAAGTTGAGCGGCGATTTCCGGTCGAAGATGTCGCGCTGTTCGGTTTCCTGAACATAGGCATCCGACGAATACTCGGCATGAAAGGTCCATTTCGGTGTCGGGCGCCAGACGACGCCCCCGAACAGCGCCACGTCGCCGCGAAACCAGACGTCCGAATTGACGGTACCGCCGGTGCCAACCTCATCCGGCGTCGTTACCGGTCGCGTCCCGGTAGAGCCAATCGGGTTGTAGCTGCCCAGCCGTCCCCATCCCAGGCCACCGCTGACGGTCAGACTGTCGCCGAAGGACTTGCTGGCCGCGATGAACTCGCCCGAATACACCCCGGTGCCGATAAAGTCCTGAAGCCCGATCGTGATCGACGGGCGGCGCGCGGTTTCGGTCAGAAGCTGCAACCGCAGATCGAAGCTGCGATCATAGTAGGTATCGAACCCGTCGGAGTTCCAGTTGCGAATGCTGCTGTAGCGAAAGCTGCCCATCAGCCGTGGAGCGATCTGGAAGGCCAGCGTGCTGCGGGTCTGTCCGGCGAATGTCGACGCCGTGAAGGCAAATTCGCCATCGGGCATCATGTCCGCCGTCGGCATGTCGATCACGCTGGGCAGACCGTAGAACCCCAATTCGGTCCTTGTGACCGTGGGCTTGGCGATATCCGCCGCCGCTCCCCAGCCAGTTGCAGCACAGACGGCGGCAAGCGTGCAGAGGGGCCGGACGCCGCGCGGAAAGACCGATGTGTTCAAACTCAAGCGCCTGTCGTTACTCGTATCGGGTGCTGTGCGCCTTCAACCCAACGGGACAGGGTCGCGCTCACGGCATCACCGTCATTTGCCTCGATTGCGGCCCGCAGTTCGCGCAGGGCCGTGGCGACCTCGATCTCGGACAGCCCCTGCTCAAGGGCTCGCATGATCTTCGGGTGCGCCGTGGTGACCCTTTCATCGCCGATAAGCAGTTCCTCATGCAACTTCTCACCGGGTCGCAGGCCGGTGACGCAGATCTCGATATCGCCGTCGGGATTGGTTTCGTCCCGCACCGTGTATCCGGCAGAGGTGATCATCTGCTGCGCCAGCTTCCGGATTTCCACCGGTTTGCCCATGTCCAGCACGAACACATCGCCGCCACGCGCCAGTGCGCAGGAAATCAGCACAAGGCGGGTGGCCTCGGGAATGGTCATGAAGTACCGGGTGACAGACCGATCGGTCAGGGTCACGGGCCCGCCATTGGCGATCTGCTGCTCGAACAATGGAATGACCGACCCCGACGAGCCCAGCACATTGCCGAAACGCACCATCGAGAACAGGGTTGTCGTGCTACGGGCGGCCATGTCCTGGATCACCAGTTCGGCCAACCGCTTCGAGGCGCCCATCACGTTGCGCGGACGCACCGCCTTGTCCGTCGACACCAGAAGGAAGCGTTCTACGCCCTTGGCCCGTGCTGCATCGGCCAGAACCTTGGTTCCGAAGACATTGTTCTGCAGACCCACGAACGGATTCTGTTCGACGATGGGAACGTGCTTGTAGGCCGCGGCATGCAACACCACGTCCACGTCATGGGCGTGCAAAACCTTGCGGCACAGACCGGGATTGTCGACGCTGCCCAGGACCGCATGGATTTTTGTGTTGCCCGGTGCGGCCTCGATCTCGGCGCTGATGTTGTACAGTGCCAGTTCCGAGTGATCGAGCAGCACCAGATGCGCGGGCTTGCAGGCCAGTACGTGGCGGCACAGTTCCGATCCGATCGAGCCGCCGGCACCGGTCACCAGCACCGATTTGCCCGCATAGGCGTGCTCGGCGGTTTCCAGCGCGCCATCGAATTGCGTCCGCTCCAGGAAATCCTCGGGATTCACCGGGGTCAGCTTTTCCACCAGCGCCTCGGCCCCGACCAGTTGTGCGAACGACGGCAGCGCCTGAACCTCGACCCCAAGCGGCGACAGGCGCCGGAACATGCGCAGCTTGCGCGGCGACGTCAGCGAGGGCATGGCCAGGATCACCCGCTCGATCTTTTTCTTGCGGATGGTCTCTTCCAGATTGGCCGGCGACAGCACCGGCAGCCCCATCACCGACATGTGCCGCAGCGCAGGATTGTCGTCGATGAAGGCCACGGGCTGCACCCGGTGATCGTGGCGCAGGGCCGCGGCCAACTGCATGCCCGTGCGTCCGGCCCCGTAGATCAGGATCGACATGCGCGGCGTCTGCGAGGTCAGGACCGCGATCAGCATGGCGCGCATGGTCACGCGCGACATCAGCAGGCCCATGAACATCACGACGCCGAAGCCAAGGAAAGCCCCCGGAGGGATCGAGCCATCGGCCAGTTCGTTCAATCCGAAGGCCGACACCGCAAGGATCGCCGACAGGACCGCGCCGCGCGGCAGCCCGGCGGTTTCATAGTCGTTCAACTGAATGCGGGGCAGGCCCAGCGTGTAGGAACACAGAACCCCGATCACCACGAGGATCGGGACGATCTCCCAATCGTGCAGGGCCTGGGACGAGATCAGAAACGTGTTCTCGAAGACCGCGACCGTCACATAGAGAGACAGTGGAATGAGCAAGGCATCCACTGCCAACATGATCCGGATTTTCTGCACCTGCGCAAGCCGGCTGAGAGGTCCCAACGCCTTTGCGAGTGCCTTTTTCATGGGCGCCAAACCTGGTCCTATCTGTGTCACGAGATACGTGTAATAACTTCTAAAAAAACGCTTTCAGTCCTTTCAGGGGTAGCAGACGCGGCCCTTCCGTCGCAAGAGTTTCGCGCCCAAAGAGCATGCAACCGGCAAAGACTCGCCACGAATGCCCGCTTTCGTGGCAGAACTGCCGCAAGTGCGAAAGCGCTCAGAGGATGGCCCGCAGGGTCCGCCACAGCAGAACCAGATCAAGACACACGTTGCGGTTGTCGCAGTAGATCAGATCAAGCCGCGCCTTGGCCGGAACGCAGCGGCGCAGGTAGGTCTCGTGCGTCTCTTCCGGCGTCTGGCAGCGCGCCAGAATCCGCGATTCGTGGCGGTGATAGACCAGGGTCGCCAGACCGGTCAGGCCGGGACGGCTGCGCAACACCGCCGAATACAGCGCCGGTTCCGCCTCGACATACAGGCGCAGGGGCGGGCGCGGGCCGACCAGGCTGATGTCGCCCCTCAGCACGTTCCAAAGCTGCGGCAGCTCGTCCAGCCGATGCGCCCGCAACCAGCGTCCGGTGCGGGTGATCCGGTCGGACTTGTCACCCCCGGTCACGCCTGCGTCTGCCGGATCAAGGCGCATGGTGCGGAATTTCAGCAAGGTGAAGCCCTGCGTGGCGGTCTTCATCCGCTCGGACCGGTACAGGATCGGACGGCCATCACGCAGCAGGATCACAACGGCAATGCCAAGCCCCAGTGGCAGGAACAGGACGCCGAAGATCAGCGCGATCGTCAGGTCCATCAGGCGTTTGGCGGGGGTCATCGGGTTGTCTCGGCAGCAAACGGCGTCTGCCGCACCAGTGCGCCCGCATCGTGACAGCGGACCTGTTGCAGCGCGGGAAAGGTCTGAAACAGGGTGCGCGTGTCCAGAAGATGCGCATGCAGGGCCGTTGGCGGCGCTGGCGTCCATTGCCACGCCACCGGATGCCCCGCGGCCTGCATCGCGTCCAGAACCGCCGCCATGTCCACCCCTGCCGCACTGTCCGCCACATTCAGAACCGGCGGCAAGCGTGTCGGGTCTGCGTCGGCAAGCGCTTGCAACAGGGCAGCAAGCAGCCTGCCGGAGGCATAACTGCGTCGTGGGCCGGTGCCATCGGGGAATTGATCCAGCTTCAGCGGTGTCTCGGTACGGGCGTTGCGCATCGCCACGGCCAGTTGATCGGCCCCGAACAGGTTGGCCAGCCGCAAGGTGGTCAGCGCCGGGGCGTCGGCCGTGGCCAGATCGCGCAAGCGCCGCTCCATCGCGATTTTCGACCGGGCGTAGGGCGAGGTTCCCGCCAGGGTGTCGTCTTCGCAAAAGGCGTGGCTGTCTTTGGGCCCGTAGACAGCCCCGGTAGACAGCGCCACGAAGCGGGCGATTCCGGCTTGGGCGGACGCACGAAAAGCCAGCTCCGCCAGACGGGTATTGCGCGTGAAATCCGCCTCTTGCGCGCCCGGAACAGCGCCCCACAGGCAGACCACCAGATCCGGGCGCTGCGCCGTCAGGGCCGTGGCAAGAGCCGCCGCACCGGCCACCTCGGGCGCCAGTGCAAGCGTGCCTGGCCCCAGGTTACGCCGCGATTGCACCACCAGTTCTGCCCCGCGCCGATCCCAGGCAGCGCGCAGCAGAGTGCCGACCCGTCCGCCAGCGCCCAGGACAAGCACACGCGGCCGCGTCACCGCTGCTGTTCCCGCATGTTGCGTTCGTGGAACGCGATGGCGTCGTTCACATTGTCGAAATAGGTCATCTTGCCCCGATCCAGCACGGCGGCCTCGTCGCACATGCTGCGGATCTGGCCCATCCCGTGGCTGACCATGATCGCCCCGGCGCTGGAAATCTTCGATTTGAAGACCCGCTCGGCCTTGTCGCGAAACGCCTGATCCCCGACCGAGGTCACCTCGTCGATCAGATAGGTGTCAAATGGCAGGCCCATCGAGATCCCGAAGGCCAGCCGCGCCCGCATCCCCGAGGAATACGTGCGCAGGGGCATATGATAGAACTCGCCCAGCTCGGTGAAATCCATCACGTAATCCGCCAGCGCATCGGTGTCCGCGCCATAGATCCGCGCCACGAAGCGCGCGTTCTGGGCGCCGGTCAGATCGGGGTGGAACGAGCCCGCAAAGCCGATGGGATAGGACACGGTGCCGTGGCGGATGATCTCGCCCGAATCCACGTCCTGCGTGCCTGCAATCAGCCGCAGCAGCGTGGATTTGCCCGCGCCGTTGCGGCCCAGCAGGCCGATGACCTTGCCCGAGGGAAAGGTGATGGTGCAATTGTCCAGCACCACCTTGCGGCCTGCATCGGTGCGGTAGGATTTGGTGAGGTTGCGAAACTCGATCATGGTGCCGCGCCTAGCGGCGATCCCGGATGGAATAAAGCGTCAGGACCACCAGCATCCAGACCATGAAGGTGAAGCCGCTGAACAGCAGACCAAGGGTCAGGCGCCGGGGGTAGATCGCGGTTTCGGCCAGCGTCGGTTCGATATGCACGGCCAGGTACCGGCTTTTGCGCCGGGCTTCGGCCACCGCACTGTCATAGGCCGCCAGCGCCGCAATATAGGATTGTTCGGCAAACTCGCGATCCACCACAAGGCTTTCATAGTCGCCGACCACGCGGGCCAGATCGTCGGCGCTTTCCTCCTCGCGGCTGCCGACCTTGGTGCGCTCATCCTCGATCCGGCGGCGAATGGCTTCGATCTCGCGCTCGGCCTGGATGATGCGCGGATCACCTGCACGGGTGGTGCCGATCAGAAGGTCGCGGCGGATCATGGCTTCGGCAAGGCTTTGCTGCAGCGCCGAGATGACCCCCATCTGCCCGGCAATATCCGCCGTCGGATCGACGATCTGTTCGATGTCACGGAATTCGGCCATTTGCAGGCGCACGTCCTTCAGGCGTGCCGAGGCGATGTCCAACTCTTCCTGCGCCAACCGGATGGTGTCATCCCGCGCGATCTTGCTGAGACGCTGGATCAGGGTCGAGCTTTCCTGAAGGATGATCTCGGCGATGCGCTGCGCCTCGGTCGGGGTAAAGGCGGTCACCTCCATCGAGATCAGCCCGATGTCCGCGTCGAACACCAGCGCGACGATACGCTCCCAGTACTCCACCATGTCTTCAAGGTTGGCATCCGGAGCGATGGAAAACACCGGATCGGCCTTGTAGTGGCGGCCAAAGGCGTTGCGCAAGTCGACCTGCGCGTCCACGGCTTCGACCATCTTCTGCGACTGGATGAACTGGTACAGGATATCCGCGTCCGGGGTGGTTCCGCTCGACACCCCCAGCGCCGACAGGCCGCTCATCATCTCGAACGAGCTTGTGCTGTCTTCCTTGTGCACCGAAAACGCCGCGTGCGAGGCAAAGCGATCGGCCGCCTGCACATAGAGATAGGCGAAGGCCAGTGCCGAGGGCAGAACCACAAACAGGATGAAGCTGAACATCAGCATCCAGTGGCGTCGCTTGGCACGCGCCGTGGGCACGCGCGGCTGCGGCGTTGGCTGGGGTTGCTGCGGGATCTTGGCCGGGGTCGGCGCCTGCTTCACCAGCGGCTTGTTCTGCTGAACTGCCGGGGGTTTGGGCTTGGCCTGGCCTTGCGCACCCGGACCAGCGGCGGGTTTCTTCTGGCCGCCACCTGCGCCCGGCTGGGCCTGCGCAGGGCGCGCCGGTTGCTTCTGGGCGGCCGGTTTCTGACCACCCTGGGGTCCGTCGGCCCCTTGCGCCTGAGGTGCCGGTTGTTGCTGCGCGGGTTGTGCTGCCAAGCCGGCCCCTGCGGGTTTCTCGCCACCCTTCCCCTGAGGCGCGGGTTGGCCGCCACCCTGCCCTTGCGCAGGCTGGTTGCCCGCAGGTCCTGAACCTGCTTGCGCCTTTTGCGCGGGATTTCGGGACGACGGCGCGCCGGCCTCTGCAGGCTGCGCCTGCCCGGCCGGGGCATCCTGCGCGGGGCCTTGCTGTTTCGGCTGTCCCTCACCTGCTGTCATGGCCGATCCTTCATTCCATCCGTGTTAGGCTTCATAGGCTGGCAACCAACCCATCCGCAACGCCGCACTGCAGAACACCCCTGCACAAAATCATAGCTCGTTAAGGATCTTCTTGTGATAGCGGCGCAGGAAGAAGATGCCTGCAACCGCCGGAATGGCCGCGCAGAGAAAGACGTACCATGGCGTCACATAGGCCCCGGCATAGGTTGGGTACACGCCGATCCGCATCTGCCCGATGACATGGATCAACGGATTGAACCATAGAAATTTCTGCAACAGCGCGGGCATGCTGTCATAAGTGAAAAATATCCCCGAAATCAGGAAGGCAGGCCGGTTCATCACCGCCCAGATCATCTGCCACGACGGCAAAAACGCGAACAGCAGGCAGTTCAAAGCCCCGACCCCAAAGGCGAAAGACAGTGCCATGGCGAAGGACAGGAAAATCGCGCCAAAGTCGATGACAGGGCGCGTGTCCTGCATCAGCAATAGCCCCCCCATCACGGTGAATACGACGACCAATTGCGTGATCGCGTTCAACAGGAAGCGTGCAAAGACAGCGTCCAGAAAGGTCAACCGCGGGTAGCTGAGCAGCGGGCGCGAAAACTGGATGGCCTGCGACACCTTCCCCGACACCGTCATGTACATCAGGAAGGGCAGCATTCCCGTCGCATAAAACAGGGCAAAGCTGTTCCCCAGTGGGGGATCTCGCAGCATGAAACTGAACGCAGCGGTCAGGATCGCGATCCCGGCAATCGGTTCTGCAAATGCCCACAGATAACCTGCCGCCGAGCGCCCGTAGGTGGTGCTCATCTCGCGCAGGACAAGCGCAGAGATCACGCGGGGCGTTCGAAGATCGAACATCATGGGCGTGCCATGTCCTTTCCTGCGACCGCGCCGCGCCCCTGCCGCGCCTCCCGGTTCAGAGGCTGCCGCTGCCGGCCAGCGCCTTCAGGTACTTGCCATAGTCATTCTTGCGGTAAAGCTCGGCCGCTTCCAACAGGGTTTCGGTGCTGATCCAGCCCTGCGACCAGGCGATTTCTTCCAGGCAACCAACCTGCATCCCCTGCCGCTTGGTCAGGGTGCGCACGAAATTGCCCGCGTCCAGCAGGCTGCCGTGGGTGCCGGTGTCCAGCCAGGCATAGCCCCGGCCCATCTTTTCGACCCGCAGGGTACCATCCGCCAGATACAGTTCCAGCAGCGAGGTGATTTCCAGCTCGCCGCGCGGCGACGGCTGCACCTGCCGCGCCCGCTCTGGCGCGCTGCCATCCAGGAAATACAGCCCCGTGACGGCATAGTTGCTGGGCGGCACCTCGGGCTTCTCGACGATGGTTTCAGCCTTGCCATCCGCGTCGAAGCCGACCACGCCATAGCGCTCGGGGTCGGCCACCCGATACCCGAAGACCGTGCCACCGCTGTCCTGCGCACCGGCCGAGGCCAGAAGCTCGGGCAGACCGTGGCCGAAGAAGATGTTGTCGCCCAGAACCATCGCCGAGGGCGCACCATCAAGGAAATCTTCGGCCAGCAGATAGGCCTGCGCCAGCCCGTCAGGCGAGGGCTGTACGATATATTCCAGCGAAACGCCCCACTGGCTGCCGTCGCCCAGCGTGCGCTGGAACTGCTCCTGGTCGTGCGGGGTGGTGATCATCGCGATCTCGCGGATGCCGGCCAGCATCAGCACCGAGATGGGAAAATAGATCATCGGCTTGTCATAGATCGGCAGAAGCTGTTTCGACACGCCGCGCGTGATCGGATAAAGCCGCGTGCCGGACCCACCGGCCAGAATGATGCCCTTGCGCGATGTCATGTGAGACTGTCCTTCGACCAGAAAATACATGTTGAGCGGACGCAATGGCCCGGCCCGAACCCTTGTTACAGTGCCGCTGTACCGGCGGCAGGATAATTGGCAACCTTTGGCCGCCGCGCTGCGTCACATTGCGCCGGGGCGGGATGGTCCGCCCCCGGCGCGCCGGTCACGCACCATCCCCAGCCTGAATGTCGGACAGAATCGCCGCCAGCGACACCCGCCAGTCAGGGCGGGAAATGCCGAAAATGCTTTCGGTCAGGCTGTTGTCCATGCGGGAGTTGAAGGGCCTTTTCGCCGGCGTGGGGAAGTCTGAGGAAGGAATGTCCGCGACCTCGCAGTTCAGATCCGCCTGTCGGAAGATCTCGCGCGCGAAATCGGCCCAGCTGACATCCGGGCCGCCGCTGAAATGATAGGTGCCGTATTTCTCGGGATCAGCCTTCAACTGCCGGGCGATCTCAAGGCAGGCATCGGCGATATCCGCTGCCGACGTAGGCCCGCCAACCTGATCGGCGACGATCGTCAGCCGGTCCCGTTCGGCCCCCAGCTTCAGCATGGTCTTGACGAAGTTGCGGCCATGCGCCGAGACAACCCACGACGTGCGCAGGATGACATAGTTCCCGCCGGCCTGTCGCACACCCATTTCCCCCGCCAGCTTGGAGCGGCCATAGGCCCCCAGCGGACCCGAGGGCGAATCCACGGACCAGGGGTATTCTCCTGATCCATCAAAGACATAGTCGGTGGAGATTTGGACGAAGGGCAGCCCGCGTTCGGCACAGACCTTGGCCAGCGCGGCCGGCGTGTCGCCGTTGATCAGGGTGGCCAGCGGCTCTTCTTCCTCGGCCTTGTCCACCGCCGTATAGGCCGCCGCGTTGATCACCGCATCGGCGTCCGTGGTCTGCACACGGGCGACACAGGCGGCGGTGTCCCGAAAATCGGCCTCGTCCGAGCCGTAGACCTCCAGTTCCACGCCGCCGGCGCGGCGCTGAAGCTCCCGCGCGACCTGTCCGTTGCGTCCGAATACAAGGATCTTCATGCGGTCTTGCCCAGTCGTTCGCCCACACCTTCGCGGGTTTGCAGGGCCCTCCACCAGGCCTCGTTGTCGAGGTACCATTGCACGGTTTGCGCCAGCCCCTCCTCGACCGTCACCGAGGGGCGCCAGCCCAGTTCGGTGCGGATCCGGGTCGGATCAATGGCGTAACGCGCGTCATGGCCGGGGCGATCGGTCACGAAGGTGATCTGATCGGCATAGGAGCCGTCCGCCTTGGGCCGCTTTTCATCGAGGATCGCACACAGCGTTCTGACCAGTTCGAGGTTCGAGCGTTCGTTCTCGCCACCGATGTTGTAGGTGCGGGCGTTCTCGCCCTTCTCCAGCACTGTCAGCAGTGCATCGGCGTGATCTTCCACGAACAACCAGTCGCGCACGTTCGAGCCATCGCCATAGATCGGCAGCGGCTTGCCAGCCAGCGCGTTCAGGATGACCACCGGGATCAGCTTCTCGGGGAAGTGGAACGGGCCGTAGTTGTTGGAACAATTGGTCAGAACGAAGGGCAGGCCATAGGTCTCGCCCCAGGCACGCACAAGATGATCAGACGAGGCCTTGGACGCCGAATAGGGCGAGCGCGGATCATAAGGCGTGTCCTCGGTGAACTGCACCGAAGGGTCGGCGGGCAGCGAGCCATAGACCTCATCCGTCGAGATGTGGTGAAAGCGGAACCCTTCGGGCTTGCCCTGCGCCAGCCAGTAATCGCGGGCCGCGTTCAGCATCTGGTAGGTGCCCATGACATTGGTGTCGATGAACGCCCCCGGTCCGTCGATGGAGCGATCCACATGGCTTTCGGCGGCCAGGTGCATCACTGCGTCGGGCTTGTGTTCGGAAAAAATCCGCTTCAGCGCCTCGGCATCGCGAATGTCGGCGTGTTCAAAAGCATACAGCGGGCTGTCGGCCACCATGGCGACATTGTCGAGACAGGCGGCATAGGTCAGCGCGTCAAGGTTCACCACCGTGTGTCCGCGCGACACGGCCAGCCGCACAACGGCGGACCCGATGAAACCGGCGCCGCCGGTGACGAGAATTTTCATGGCATCAGCCCTCATATACAAACGGACTGTCGAAGTCCTTCATCAGCGGCGCGGCGGCATCCTTGGCCGACAGGGTCGCCTTTTCGCTGTCCACGCCCCAGTCGATGGCAAGATCCGGATCATCGAATCGCACTGCCCCATCGCAGTCCGGCGCGTAGAAGTCCGAACATTTGTACAGAAGCTCGGAGTTCGGCTCCAGCGTGGCGAAACCGTGCAGAAAACCCTTGGGGATGAACAACTGGTTGCCGGCTTCGGCGGAAAGTTCCACGGAGATCCAATCGCTATAGGTGGGCGAGCCTTTGCGGATATCGACAGCCACGTCCAGCACCCGGCCCGCACCGACGCGCACCAGCTTGTCCTGCGCCGCGGGCGGCGCCTGAAAGTGCAAACCGCGCACAACCCCCACGTCGCGGGACAGCGAGTGGTTGTCCTGCACGAATTCCACCGCGATCCCCGCCGCGAAATAGGCCGTCTTGTTATAGACTTCCGAGAAAAAGCCCCGGTCGTCCCCGAAACGCTTGGGCGTCACGATCAGCACGCCTGGCAATCTGGTCTCTTCGACGTTCACCGCTCACTCCATACACCATTCCGTTCGCCGCCTTTTAACCCGGCAAACCGGGGGCGTCACACAGGAAATTGGACGCACGCCCGCAAGGCGAATTCGACGGGACGTGCAAATATTTTCGCACATCCCGTCACGTCCGGTGTAGAATGCGGCAACAAGGTGACAGTGACAGCGCAGATGCATGACATTTTCTGCACCGCGAAGAATCCCCTTTACGCTTTGCTCACGTGTAGTAATCTACAGCCAAGTCATCAAAGATTGGAGTTGACCATGAAAAAGATTGCACTGGCCATCACGGCCGCCCTGCTCGTTTCGACCTCGGCCCAGGCTCAGGACTTCGGTGGCCAGATCACCCCGGAAGTTGGTGCAGGCATTGCTGCCGGCATGATCGTTCTGGGTGCCGTCGTTGTGAACAACGGTTCGAGCGACAGCAGCACCACCACGAACAACTAAGGTTCTTGCCTTAGCGATCCCAAAAAAGGGCCCCGCGGCGCGACATGTGCCGCGGGGCCTTTGTCATTTTGAAAAGTGACTCTATATTCGGGTCAGTATCGACCCCGCATATGCCCCTTGGCGACACGCCCGACCCCGACAGGAGCCGACCGTGGCTGAACATGACCCCAATCCCAGCCAAGGTTGGACCGCTGCCGGATACGTTCCGCCGGTCATCGCAGCCGGGCTGTTTCTGACCTTTCTGCAAGCCCTGCCCACCATCGCCGGCGGCGGCACCTTGCGGTACAGCTTCAGCTGGATCCCCTCGCTGAGTGTCGACCTGAGTTTCTTCGTTGACGGGCTGAGCCTGACCTTCGCGCTGCTGATCTCGGGCATCGGTGTCATGGTGATGCTGTTTTCGGGCAGCTACCTCAAGGGGCATCCCCAGCACGGGCGGTTCTCACTGTATCTTGTCAGCTTCATGCTGGCGATGCTGGGCCTTGTCCTAAGCGACAACATGCTGGGATTGTTCGTGTTCTGGGAGTTGACCACGATCACCTCCTACCTGCTGATCGGCTTTTCCCACACCTCAGAAAACTCGCGGCGCTCGGCCTTGCAGGCCCTGTTCGTCACCGGGTTCGGCGGGCTGGCGATGCTGGCAGGCTTCCTGATCATCGCCGGAATTGCCGGCACGATGGAACTGTCGGAACTGCGCGGCATGGGCGACATCCTGCGCGACAATTCCATGTATGGCGCCATCCTGGTGCTGATCCTGCTGGGCGCCTTCACCAAGTCGGCACAGGTGCCGTTTCACTTCTGGCTGCCCAATGCGATGGCGGCCCCGACGCCGGTCAGCGCCTATCTGCACTCGGCCACCATGGTCAAAGGCGGCGTCTATCTGCTGGCACGGATGCATCCCACCCTGTCGGGCACCGATGCCTGGCTCTGGTCGCTGACGATCTTCGGGGCGGTGACCGCCGTCTTTGCCTCGATCATGGCGATCAAGCAGACCGACCTGAAACAGACGCTGGCCTATACGACGCTGATGGCGCTTGGCACGCTGGTGATGTTCCTGGCCTCGCCCAACGCCTACGCGATCACCGCCGTGGCCACCTTCCTTGTTGTGCATTCGCTGTACAAGGCGGCGCTGTTTCTGGTGATCGGATGTGTCGATCATGCCACCGGCACCCGCGACGCGCGGCGGCTGGGCGGGTTGATGCGGCAGATGCCGGTGACCACCGTGGCCGCCGGTCTGGCAGCACTGTCCATGGCGGGTGTGCCGCCGTTCATCGGCTTCATCGGCAAGGAATTGCTCTACAAGGGCGGGCTGGAAAGCCCCTCTGTCGGCCCGATTCTGATCGGAGCCACCCTGGCCGCCTCGGCATTGATGTTTGCCGCGGGTGGCATCGTGGCGCTGCGCCCGTTCTGGGGATCCGCTGACAAGATGCCCGATCCGGGCCGTCCGATCACCGAAGCGCCCTGGCCGATGCTGGTCGGCCCGGTACTGCTGAGCGTTCTGGGGCTGCTTTTCGGCCTTGTCCCGCACATGCTTGAGGTCAATGTCACCACACCACTGGTGGCCGCCCTGCTGGGCGACCCGGCCAAGGCCAAGCATCTGCACCTCTGGGCCGGGGTCAACGCGGCGCTGATTCTCAGCCTGATCACCTTTGCCATCGGCATCCTGCTGTACCTGCTCCACACCCGTCTGCGCGACGCGCTGGAGGCCGCCGGCGACCGCCTGTTCACCTTTGACGGGCTTTGGGACGGGTTCCTGGCGCGGCTGGGCCGATTTGCCCGCTGGCAGGGCGGGTTGATCCAGTCCGGCATCCTGAACCGCTATCTGACAACCGTGTTCATCGTCATCGCACTGGGACTGGCCAGCGCCATGATCCATACGCGAATGAGCACCGGCCCGATCGCCATCCCGACACCGGAATTCAAGCATCTGGTGGTCTTCCTGCTGACTTTCGCGGGCACGGCCCTGACCATCATCACCAACTCGCGCATTTCCGCCATCGCCGGGCTGGGCGTGGTCGGCATCGGCGTCGCGCTGATCTTCATCCTGTTCTCGGCGCCGGATGTGGCGATCACCCAGCTTCTGGTCGAGATGCTCGTGGTGGTGCTGTTCTCGGTCGCAGCCCTGCGCCTGCCGGTGCTGCCGCGCCGCACCGGCAAGCGCGAGCGCATCGGCCACGGGATCATCGCGGTTTCGGTCGGCTCGCTGGTGACGCTGACCCTGCTGGGGGTGGTCTCGGAACCCATCGATCGCCGCCTGTCGGATTTCTTCGAAATCGCCAGTTACCCGGATGCCTATGGCCGCAACATCGTCAACGTGATCCTCGTGGACTTCCGTGCCTTTGATACCTTCGGCGAGGTTTCGGTGGTTGCCGTCGCGGCGCTGGCGGCCCTTGCCCTGCTGCGACAGCGCGGAAAGGGGGGACGCTCATGAAGTCCATCATCCTCACCACGGGGACGCGAATCATCGTGTCGCTTCTGCTGGTCTTTTCGGTCTACATGCTGCTGCGCGGCCATAACGAACCCGGCGGCGGTTTCATCGGCGGGCTGATCGGGGCGTCGGGCTTTGTGCTCTATGCCATTGCCAACGGCACCTCCGAGGCCCGGCGGGCGTTGCGCGCCGCGCCCGAACAGATTGCCGCCGTCGGTCTGGGTGTCGCGGCCATTTCCGGCCTGATACCAGGGCTGTTCGGCAATGCCGCCTATACCGGAAAATGGCTGTTCCTGGGCGCCACGCCCGACAGCAAGGGCTTCCCGATCTCGAACATCATCGCCTTCGACATCGGCGTCTATCTTGTGGTGCTGGGCGCGATCCTGACCCTGGTCTTTGCCCTGGAAGAGGAGATCTGACGTGGAAACGCTCCTGTCCCTGACCGTCGGCGTGCTGGTTGCCGCCGCCGTCTATCTGATGCTGCAACGCGACCTGCTGCGGTTTCTGTTCGGGCTGACCCTGATATCGAACGCCGCCAACCTGCTGATCTTCACCTCGGGCCAATTGACCAGCGGCCGCCCGCCACTGGTGCCCCAGGGCGCCAAGGCCCCGCTGCCGGGGGTGGCCAACGCGCTGCCGCAGGCGCTGGTGCTGACGGCGGTGGTGATCGGCTTTGGCCTGTTTGCCTTTTCGCTGGTGCTGACGCTGCGGGCCTATACCGACCTTGGCACCCTGAAAACCGATGACATGCGCGTGGCAGAACCCCGCGAAGAAGAGCAGGACGCATGATCTGGATCCTCGTCTTTCCGCTGATGATCCCCTTCTTGACGGCGGTTTTCAGCTTTCTTTACCGTGAACGCGACCTGGGCCGCTGGATCGCCGTGGGCGGGTCCGCCCTGGCCGTCCTTGCGGCCGTGGCGCTGATGAAACAGGTGCTCAGCGATGATGTGGTCGCCGGGCAGATGGGCGAATGGGCCGCCCCCTTCGGCATCACGCTGGTGGCCGACCGGCTGTCGGCGATCATGGTGCTGCTGACCGCGATCTCGGGACTGGCCGTCAGCCTCTATGCCACCGCCGAAATCGACCAGACGCTGGAAAGGCTGGGCTTTCACACCATCCTTCAGATCCTGCTGGGCGGCGTGACCGGCGCCTTCCTGACCGGCGACCTGTTCAACCTGTACGTCTGGTTCGAAGTCATGCTGATCGCGTCATTCGGGCTGCTGATCCTGGGCGGTGAACGGCGGCAGATCGACGGGGCGGTAAAATACGTCACCCTGAACCTCGTTTCCACGGTGCTGTTCCTGTCGGGCATCGGCCTGCTGTACGGCGTCACCGGCACCCTGAACATGGCCGACCTGCGCGGCGCGGTGGCGGCCAGCGACCGGCAGGGGGTTCTGACCGTAATCTCGGTGTTCTTCCTGATCGCCTTTTCCATGAAGGCGGCGGCCTTCCCGCTGTTTTCCTGGCTGCCGGCGTCCTATCACACGCCGACGTTCGTGGTTTCGGCCATCTTCGCCGGGCTGCTGACCAAGGTCGGTGTCTATTCGCTGATGCGCATTTTCACGCTGATCTTCGATAGCGAGGACAGCTTCTTTCAGGACGTCCTGATCTGGGTGGCGGTGCTGACCATGATCACCGGGGTGCTGGGCGCGCTGGCCCAGACCGAGGTGCGGCGCATCCTGTCCTATCAGATCATCAGCTCGATCGGTTTTCTGCTGCTGGGTCTGGCCATCGGCACGCCACTGGCACTGGCCGGTGCCATCTTCTACCTGATGCACAACATCATCGTGAAGGTGCTGCTGTTCCTCGTCGCGGGGGTGATGGAGCGTCTTTCGGGCGGGTCCGACCTGCGCTTCACCGGCGGGCTTTATAAATCGGCGCCGCTGCTGGCCGTGCTGTTCCTGATCCCGGCGTTTTCGCTGGCCGGCTTCCCGCCGTTCTCGGGCTTCTGGGCCAAGGTTCTTCTGGTCAAGGCCACGCTGGATGTGCAGGCTTGGGTGGTTGCAGGTGTGGCGCTGGCGGTCGGGTTGCTGACGATCTATTCGATGACCACGATCTGGGCCGAGGCCTTCTGGAAGGCCCACCCGGATGACCGCGAGCCGGTGCTGGATGATCTGGGCCCCGACAAGGTCGGGATGTTGACCCCGATCGTGTTGCTGTGCGGGCTCAGCCTGATCCTGGGCTTTTTCCCGCAACCCTTCATCACGCTGGCCGAGCAAGCCGCCGCGCAACTGCTGGACCCAACCGCCTATCTGGCGGCTGTTCTGGGGGAGACTGCGCAATGAACCTGTTCGCGATCAACGTCCTTCTGGCCTTTGTCTGGTGCGCCCTGTCGGCTGCCTTTACCTTCAATGCGCTGATCACCGGCTATCTGATCGGTTTCGCGGCCCTGTGGATCACCCAGCCGCTGTACAATGCGCCCAAGCAGTATTTCGTGCGGATGATCCGGATCGTGCAGCTGGCGCTGTTTTTCGTCTATGATCTGCTGGTGTCCAGCATCCGCGTGGCGTGGGACGTGCTGACCCTGCGGGATCGATCGAACCCCAAGATCATCGAGATGCCGCTGGACGTGAAATCCGATCTGGAGATTCTGCTGGTGACCAACCTGATCTCGCTGACGCCGGGCACGCTCAGCCTGGATGTCTCGCCTGACCGCAAGACGCTTTATGTCCACGCCATGTTCGGCGACGATCCCGAGCAGGTCATCGCCGACCTGAAGTCTGGCATGGAACACATGGTACGGAGGGTATTCGAGGAATGACCCCGGAAAACTTCTTCTATTGGTGCACCGAGGCCGGGTTCACGCTGGTGATGATCTCGCTGGTGCTGGGCTTCATCCGGCTGTTCAAGGGACCGTCGTTCTCGGATCGGGTGGTCGCGCTGGACATGATGACCGTGTCGATCGTGGCCTTCTGCGCGCTTTTCGCGATCCGCTCGGAAGCCTCGGCTTTTCTGGACGTGGCGCTGGTGCTGGCGCTGATCGGCTTTCTGGCCACCGTGGCACTGGCCCGTTTTGCCGAACGGTCGATGCTGCGGCAGTCGACACAGCCCGTCCTGCCCCCTGCCGAGCAGATGGAGGCCGAAGCCGTCAAGCCGGCACAGACCAAGAAAGACCCTGCCCCGAGGAACCTGTCATGACCGAGATCATCGCCGGCATCCTCGTCCTGACCGGAGGCGCCTTTGCCTTCATCGCGGGGCTTGGGGTGCTGAAATTGCCCGATGTGCTGAACCGGATGCATGCCTCGACCAAGGCGGGCACGCTGGGCAGTGCGCTGACCCTGGCCGCTGCGGCGCTGCATTTCGAAATTGCCAGCGTCACCACAAAGGCCGTGGCCACCATCCTGTTCCTGATGCTGACTGCCCCCATCGCCGCGCATATGATCGGCCGTGCCACGGTCGAGATCCGCCGCGTCAAGGCGGCCCGTGCGGCGGCTCAGGCCAAGCGCGCCTCGTCATAGATCCGCTGGATGAACTGGCCCGCGGGCCGGTCGCGCAGCGGCTCCATCACCGCGCGCATCTCGGGGGGCAGCGCTGCCATCTCGGGCAGGTGACCGCCGTAGCCGCGCGCCACGATCATCGGCGCACCTGAAGTGGCAAAGGCCAGATCGGCCAGCGTCAGGCGGTCGCCGCACAGGTACTTGCGCCCATCGGCCAGCCGCGCGTCGATCTCGTCCCACGCCGCCTGGATGCGGGTCAGGGCCTTTTCGGCATCTTCCGGACCCAGCCCCAGCCCCTTGAACATCGCGGCCTTGATGACGCTGTAGCCGCCCAGCGACATGAAGGCCGTTTCAAACCACGGCACGCCGGTCGTCAGGCTGGGCCAGACCAGTTTCTTGTGTTGCAGGAAGTGGAAATAGGCCCAATGCACGGTGCCCTCGCCCATGTCGTAGCGCATCCGGTGTTGCAGATCCATGACCTCGGCATGCAGTTCGGGCTCGGCCTGCGGATCGGGCACCAGACGGTTGCCTGAGGGGGCCTTGTCATCGAAGGCCGCCACCAGTTTCTCGATGGTGGGGGTTTTCGTGTCACCGTCGATCAGCAGCGGGTAGTCATCCTTGCCGACCCCATGGGACTTGAGCGCGAGGATGTGGAACACCGGGGCGTGGGGCCGCTCGGTATAGGCCACCCCCCAAAGCTGCATCAGCCAGCGCCCCAGATCCACGTCGACACTGGGCAGAAGGGTGACCATGAACGGCGGTTTGGTCATCAGACGGTCCTTATGCGGGGTCGAAGGCGACGGTGAAATGCTGCGGGAAAGGCGTGTCGCCGGAGTCGATCTGCCCGGCCGCGCCCTCGGCCCGGCGCAGGTTCTTTTGCGCCAGTACAGGCTTCAGGATCGCCGGGATCACCGCTTCATTGATAGCGGCGCCGAAACAGGTATGCATCCCGGTGCCCCAGATGATGTAATCCTCGAACCGCCGGTCGGTGCGGAACGCACCGGGCCGGTCGATGGCCGCGCGGTCGAACATGGCCGACAGGCTGGCGGCAAAGACCATCTGCCCTTTCTTCACCTTCAGCCGCCGGAAGGTACCCGAGGCGATCTCGCAGTCGCGGGTGGCGCGGCGGTAGATCACCGGGTTGTGCGGGTTGAAGCGCAGCGCCTCCCAGATGCAGGCGGCCAGTTTGGCGTCATCGCCCGCACGGGCGGCGGCCTGCGCCTCGGCCAGGGCCTCGGGGCGGTTCAGAAGCTCATCCAGCGCCAGGCAACTGGCCTTGGAAATGGTCGGGATCGCGCCGATCAGCAGGCCCAGAAGGTTGTTGCGGATGCCCAGATCGCTCATCCCCGGCGTTTCCGCCGATTGCAGGGCCAGGCAGCGGTTGAGGATGTCGTCCCCTTCGGTCGGACTGGCCTTGCGGGCGGCGATCGCCCCGTCCAGCCAGGCGCGCAACTCGGCCGCCGCCGTCATGGCGCGCGCATCCAGCGCCGGATCGGCCCCCAGATCGCCGAACAGGTACCAGAACAGCGTTGTGGTCCAGCCCTGCATGGTGGCATTGTCCGGCCCGCCGGTGCCGAAATAGCGGTCGGTCATGTCCCAGGGCACCTGCAGCGTCAGCGCCGGGGGCAGATCGAGCCGACCCTCGCTATCGGCCACGATGCCCGCTGCCAATTCGGTGGCACGGGGCAGAACGATCGCGGCCACATCGGTGTGCCGCGCGGCCAGCCGCATGGCCGAGGTGTCGCGGGTGTAGTCCCAACCCGGCTGCATCCCCAGAAAGAAGTTGTCGCCATCGGTCAGCTTGCGCATCCGGGGGCCGTAGACCACCTCGAAATCTGCATCGCGATAGAGCACGTCCAGCACATCGGCGCGCCGGGTCACCACCACCGTGCCGTTGTTGTCATAGGATTTCACCAGCACCCGGCTGAGCCCGATGTTGGGCAGGAAGGCGCGCAATGCATCGAAGACCCTGCGCTGCATGGCCGGCGCGGCAAACACCGCCCCGGCATTGGCCTTGAAGCCGCCCGGCGCGCGCGCCGCCGTCACCCCGGCCCCGGCCAGACCGACCAGCGCCGCCAGCCCCTGCCCCCATTCGGTGACCACCCGCAACGGCGCGGTCACCAGGTTTGCAATCCGTGTCAGCATGGAACGGTCCTCAGGTCGGATCGACGATGCCAAGCGCCATCATGTGCAGCGCCGTCAGCGACGGGATGAAGAAATAGTCGCCCCCCCGTGTTTCCACGAAGGTCTTGAGCTTGCTCATGTAATAGGGCGGCTTGCCGCTGGCGGGATCCGACGGGATGCTGTGCCGCTTGTGGATCTCGTGGCTACCCAGCAGCGGACAGGTGTTGTTGCCCTGGTTGAAGTCCAGCCCGTATTGAATCCACTGCTGCTGCACGAATTCGAACTGCCGGAAGATAGACGCGCCAAGCGCCATGAAAGCCACGCCCTGCTCGGTCTCGTCGGTCATCCCGCCGGGATGGTCCGGCCCATAGGGCAGACCCCGCCGCAGGATGCGCCGGCGCTTGTTGAGCTGGGTGGTGGCCTTGGGGTTCTTGCTGCCCGGCGTGTTCAGCGGATCAAGGTAATCGCGCGTGTTCACCCGCCGCAGGTGCGCCCCGTTGGGACATTTGAACCCTTCCAGGTCGTCGGCATAGCGGAAGTTCGACACTTCCGTGGACGACAGATAGGCCCGCATGGCGCCAAGCGCCTTCAGCGGGTCGGGATCGTCGAACCCCTTTTCCTTGCGGAAGGCTCGCCATCCGTCATAGGTCGGCACGCGCGCCAGCGGCACCCCGTCGGACCAGCGCCCGACCATCTTGGCGATCAGGGTTTCGCGGGCTTCCTCTTCGTCCACGCCCATGGTCGCGGCATAGGTCTTGGCCTCTTCGCCCACCACCTCGGCGAAGGTCGAAACGTTCTCGTGCAGCTTGCGATACACCATGTAGGTGCCGTTGTGCATGAAGTTGGGGGGCTGGGCCGTGGGCGGCAGTTCCTGGCTTTCGTCGGGATGGCCGAGGATGAATTCGCCGGTGGCCAGTGGTTGCCAGCCGTCCTTTTCGTTCATCCATTTGCCGCGCCCGATGACGGCGACCTTTTCCTTGTCCTCCGGGTACTGGCCCTCGAAGACCGGATCGCCGATGCCGTCGGTGATCCCGAAATGCTCTTTCGGGGTGGGGATCTTCTTGTCGCCCAGCGTGTCGAACACTGCCGAGGCGGCCTGGTATTCCTCGCCGCCGTTCTGACCGTTGGTTTTCATGATCCAGACCTTGTGGTCCAGTTCGGCGCACAGCTCGCGCAGCCAGTCGGTCTGTTCCTCCAGCTCAGGCGCTGGTGTGTCGGTCCCCGGTTCGGCCAGTTGCGCGTTCATCGAGATCCAGATGTGAACGTCGTTCTTGCCGCCGACGCCCCGCATCCGGTTGTCGCGCCAGATCGGATCCCATTTGGCGCACCAGTTGCCCGCGTCCTCCTCGGTCTTGGTCACGTCCCGGTCGCCCAGGATGAAGGCGCGGGCCTTCATGCCGTCGATGAACGCCTCGGGCATGCCCTGAAGGGTGCGCGTCGGCAGCCCCATCATGTAGAGCCCGGTGAAGGTGAACCCGATGTTGAAGGTGACCGGCGGCTTGGTGCCCTCGGTCCAGCGCGTCGCGGTGGTGACCCGACGGCGCGCCGCATCGACGAACTTGCGGCCCGCTTCGGGGGTTTCGATGTGCAGGAAGAAATAGCGTGCAAAGGGGAAGGAAAAGCGCCCGTAGGCGCGGGTGACGTTGCCCTGGATGTCGTCCAGATTCAGAATGCGAGTCATCTTGGCCCCCTATCCTTCTATCACGCCGCCGGCGGCGTCGATGGAGATCACGCCGGGCGCCTGACTGGGCGCCATCTTGTTGCCGGGGCGATGCTGTTTCAGGAAGTCGCCGAAATCGGCGTGCAGCGTATCGGCATCGCGGCCTTGCTGGTCGATGACGAAATTCGCGAAATGCTGTTGCAGATACAGCGACTTCAGCACCGATGGCAGATCGCCGTATTTGGCCGGTGGCATGGGCTTCTGCCCGTTGGCCAGGACATAGCGATACAGCCCATAGACCACAGCCGCAGTCACAAGCCCGCCCCAGAAGAAGCTGCCCCAGGCGCTCCACCCGGTCAGCCAGCCCAGCAGGAACATCTTGTCCATGCCGAAAATGCCGCCGATCAGCCCCAGAAGGGTAATCGCCGCCGGGATCGCCGCCGCGACAAGCATCGGCTTGGTCGGCAGGTTGCTGAGCTCGGGCTGCGAGATCCAGTAGTCGTTGAACGGCATGGTGGTTTCGATCTGGCACTTGGCCATGTAGGCGGCAAAGCTGGCCCCCGAATCCACCCCGTCAAAGCCGGTGCAATTGCCATAGATCAGGCGCAGTTCCGGCTCCATCGTGGTCCAGAGCTTGCGCAGATAGGCATCGCGCGCCCGTGCCTGCAGGGCCGTATCCAGCACCTCAGGCAGGGATTCGCCCTCGTCCATCACCGCGTCGACATCGGCGCAGAACACCAGGTAGGCGCAGTTCAGGCGATCCACCCGCTGCGGGTTGATCGGATCCTTGCCCTGCAGGGACTCGCAAATCGCGTCTACGGGATTGCGCCCGTTGAAGACCGCGTCTTCCAGCACGAACATCCGGCACAGATGGGTCATGCGGTTGCGCGCGAAGGGGCTGTTTTCCCCGATTTTCTGCGTGGCCGGCGATTGCAGCGCCGTGGGCAACAGCCCCAGCGTCGCCCGGACAAGCTGTTCATGGGAGACGATGGCGCCCGTGGGATCGCTGGTGGAGCCGTGCTTGATCGGCGACAGAAAAGTCAGGAACAGGTGGCCAGTGTCGAATGTCGGCATCGGACCCCTCCTTACGTGCGCTGGCTGTCGAACAGGTTCGACAGCTTGTGAACAAAGGGCGCGCGGTTGGTGTCCGCACGTTCGGTGTCGATCGAGGCCACGGGCCCCAGACCGGGATCGCCCAGGCATCCCTGCACTTTCAGAAGCTGCGCCTTGTAGGTCTTGGCGAATTCCTCGGGCGTTTGCCGGGCATGGGCGTCGGCCAGGTCCTCGATGGCCTGATAGACCCGCATGGCGCATTTCACATCGCGCTGCGCCGAGCCGGGCGTCGCGTTGTAGTAGTAGTCATTGAAGACCTGATTGTAGGTGATGTAATTCTTGAACGAGGTCACCGGGATCGACTGCGGATACTTGGTGGCCGAATACCAGAACAGGTTCAGGCCGTTGGGAATCCCGTCTGAAAAGGCATCGATGTACTGGTCCCAGGTGCCGTTGAAGTTCGAACAGAACAGCACATAGTCGTTCTGAATATCCTGCTTGCCCTGCCCCAGATCCGGCCATTGATCACGCTTGATGACGATCCAGCGCGCAAAATGGATCAGCGACAGGCCCAGAAGCCCGCTCAACACCTTGGGCACACCGCGCGCCACCATGAAGATCAACCGGTTGAGCCAGGTGACCCGCGGTTTGCTCGGCGTCACCACGTTCATTGCATAGGCTTTGCCAGCAATGTTCGACATCGTCCCCCCCCTTTGGCCTGTTCGTCGGCCTTCGCATGACTTTGGGGAAACTATACGCCCGCCGGGGGATCCCACGAAGCTTTTTCCCGTTTGCAGGATCGCCGGGTCGTGAATTCCACACCGAATCCAGAGGGCCAGACGGGCGGACTAACGAATTCTCAAGCCTCGGCTGTCACATGCTTGTGGGTCGGCATGAATTGCGGCGGAGTGTGGCGTGAAACGCAGGTTTACCAGTTTGATCCTTGTGGTGATGTTCATCGGTGCGGCGGGTGCGGCGGTCGCACGCCGCGCCGATGCGCCACCCCCGGATCTGTGCGAACGCGCCGCGCACAAGGCCGCGCGCACGACAGGGGTGCCGGTTCAGGTGCTGCTGGCGATTTCCCTGACCGAAACCGGGCGCAAGCAGGCCAGCGGCTTCGGGCCCTGGCCCTGGACGCTGAACATCGCGGGCGAGGGATTTTTCTTTGACACGCCCGCGGCCGCGCTAGCCCGCGCCGAACGCAGCCTGCGCAGCGGGCAGACCAGCTTCGATGTCGGCTGTTTTCAGGTGAACTATCGCTGGCACGGCGATGCCTTCGCCTCTCTGGCCGAGATGCTTGAACCGGATCGCAATGCGCTTTACGCCGCGCAGTTCCTGGCCGCGCTGTTTGCCGAAAGCGGCGATTGGACCGTGGCGGCCGGACACTATCATTCCCGCACCAAGGTCCACGCCGACCGCTACCGCAAGATCTTCACCCGGCATCTGGCGCGTCTTGGTCCGTTGGACCACCAGGCACCCCTGCCCGCCAGCGACGCCATGATTGCCCGCGTCAACCGCTTTCCCCTGCTGCAGGCAGGCGCGCCGTCCGCGACCATGGGCTCGCTGGTACCCGACGTGGCGGTGGTGCGGGGCGGGTTGTTCGCCGATCACGATGTCCGCGCATTGTGGAGCCGCTGATGCCGAAGATCGACGCCCATACCCTGTTTCAGCCCACGATCCTGATGGCCCTGGCCCTGATGGCGATCATCGTGATGATGATCTTGCCGATGCCCGCCTGGGTGCTGGACATCGGGCTTGCGGGGTCGTTCTCGCTGGCAATCCTGATTTTCACCGTGACCCTGTTCATTGAAAAGCCACTGGATTTCTCGGCCTTCCCGACGATCCTGCTGGCGTCGCTGATGCTTCGGCTGTCGCTGAACGTGTCCTCGACCAAGCTGATCATCGGCCAGGGCCATTCCGGCACCCATGCTGCCGGCGGGGTCATCAACGGCTTTGCCAGTTTCATCATGGGCGGCAGCGTGTTCCTGGGCGTCGTGGTCTTCTGCGTGCTGCTGATCGTCAACTTCATGGTCATCACCAAGGGTGCCGCCCGCATGGCCGAGGTTGGCGCGCGCTTCGCGCTGGACGGGATGCCGGGCAAGCAACTGGCCATCGACAGCGATATCGCCGCAGGCTCGATCACCCATGAGGAAGCCAAGGAACGCCGCGCCCGCGAACAGGCCGAAACGACCTTCTTCGGTTCGCTCGACGGGGCGTCGAAATTCGTCAAGGGCGATGCGGTCGCCGGGCTGCTCATCACCCTACTGAACATGGTGATGGGGCTGGTCATGGGCACGGTGATCCACGGCATGGCCTTCAGCGAGGCCGCCAAGACCTATGCCATCCTGACGGTGGGCGACGGGCTTGTGACGCAGATCCCGGCGGTCATCATCTCCATCGCCTCGGCCCTGCTGCTGGCGCGCGGCGGCACCACCGGCACCACCGATCTGGCCATTTTTACTCAACTGGGCCGCTATCCCGCGGCACTGGGAACCGTGGGCTTGCTGATGGCCCTGTTCGCGCTGGTGCCGGGCCTGCCGCTGATCCCGTTCCTTCTGGGCGCCCTCGGACTGGGTGCTGCCGCCTACTACGCCTGGAAAGAGGATCAGCGCGCCGCCCAGCGTGCCTCCGCGCAGGAGTTGGCCTCGGCGGCGGAAACCGCGCCCAGGACCTCCATTGGCGACCTTCTGGACCTTGATGACATCCACGTGGAATTTGCCCCGGACCTGGTGCCAATGATCCTGGACCCCGCCACCGGGCTGGAGGCGCGGATCACTTCGATGCGGATGCATGTGGCCGAAACCTTCGGCCTGCTGTTGCCCGAGATTCGCCTGACCGACAGCAGCGCCTTGCCCGTGGGCACCTATGCCATTCGCATTCAGGGCGTGGAACGTGTGCGCGACCGTCTGGCCAGCGACCGGGTTCTGGCCCTGCTGCCCGATGGCGATCCGCCCGACATCCCCGGACGCGACGTGAAAGAGCCGGTCTATGGCGCCCCGGCCCGCTGGATCGATCCCGCCGACCAGGATCGCATGTCGATCGAAGGCGCCACGGTGGTCTCGGCGCCCGAGGTGCTGGCCACCCACCTGCTGGAGGTCATCAAGGCCAATCTGGCACAGCTGATGACGCAGAAGGCGCTGCGCCGCCTGCTGGACGAGATGACCAGGCTCAGCGACCCGGAACGGGCCGAGGCCAACCGCCGCCTGCTGGACGAGCTGATCCCCGACAAGGTTCCGCAGGAACTGCTGCTGGCGGTGCTGCGGCTGCTGCTGGAGGAACGCGTGTCGATCCGAAACCTGCCGCTGATCCTTGATGCCATCACCGAAGCCCGCCCCCTGCATGGCATGCCCGAGGCGGTTTGCGAACATGTGCGCCAGCGGCTGGGGTTCCAGCTGGTGGCCGAGTATCGCCGCGACGATGGCACGTTGCCGGTTCTGCAACTGGCGCCGGAATGGGAAGACGCCTTTCAGCGCTACCAGATCGAAACCGACCGTCCGTTGCCCGAAGTGGCCCTGCCCGCCGAGGAGTTTAACCGCCTGTCGATGGCCATTGCCGACCGTTACGCCCGCAGCAGCGGAGAGGCCACGCTGCCCGCGCTGGTGACGTCGACCCGGCGACGGCGGTTCCTGAAAACCGTGGTTGCGGCCCGCGGCCTGCGCCTGCCCGTGCTGTCGTTCGAAGAACTGGGGGTCGACGCGCGGCCCGCCATCCTGGGCGTCGTGCCGGCATGAACGACATCCTGCAGGCCATGGCCGGCCTCGGCGGCCCCTGGCTGTGGAGCGGCTGGGCGGTGTTCCTGCGAGTCGGGGCCGCGATGATGTTCCTTCCGGCCTTCGGAGAGCAGACGGTTCCGATGCGCCTGCGGCTGGCCACGGCGGGCGCTTTCACGGTCATTGTCGTTCCGATCGTCAGCCCCGACCTGTCCCTGCCCGCCGTCGGCCTGCCGGGCCTGATACATCTGACGCTGACCGAAACCCTGTCCGGACTGACGCTGGGGTTCTCGATCCGGGCGCTGGTCTGGGCGCTGCACGTGGCCGGAACCATGGCTGCGCAGGCCACCTCTCTGTCGCAACTTCTGGGCGGGGAAGCCATCGACCCGCAACCGGCCATCGCCCGCTTGCTGACCCTTGGCGGCCTGGCGCTGGCCGCCACGGCGGGCCTGCATCTGCGGATCACCGAGGCGCTTGTGCGCTCCTATGACACCCTGCCCGCCGGAACGCTGCCCCTGGCCGCAGACCTGTCGCGCTTTGCGGTGACGCGGGTGGTGGATCTGTTCGGCACGGCATTTTCCTTTGCCGCGCCCTTCCTGATCGCCTCGCTGGTCTACAACCTCGCTCTGGGGGTCATCAACCGTGCCATGCCGCAGCTGATGGTTGCCTTTGTCGGCGCGCCGGCCATCACCGCCGGTGGCCTGGGGCTGCTTCTGCTGACGGCGCCCCGGATGCTGGACGTCTGGCTCCGCCTGCTCAACTTGCGCCTCGCAGCCCCCTTCGAGGTGCTGCCGTGAGCGATCAGGAGTCCCCCGGCGACAAACCCTATGACCCGTCCCCGAAGAAGCTGGAAGATGCCCGCAAGAAGGGCGAGATCCCGCGTTCCGCCGATCTGCTGACCGCGGCGTCTTACGGGGGATCATTGCTGGCGTTGACCCTTCTTGGGCCATGGATGGTGACGCAAGGCGGTACCGTGCTGATGGTCCTGCTGGATCGCGCCGACAGCCTGTCGGAACAGATGCTGTCCGATGGCGGCCAGTCCCTTGCGGGCGGCATGATGGCCCGCTTCGGGCTGGCCGTGGCGCCGGTGTTCCTGCTGCCCGCCGCGCTGGTCTTGACCACCACCTTTGCCCTGCGCAGTTTCCTGGTCACGCCGTCGAAACTGGCCCCCAAGCTGAACCGGATCTCGCCGCTGGCGTCGATGAAGAACAAGTTCGGCCGCAGCGGGCTGTTCGAATTTGCCAAGAGCTTCACGAAATTGCTGGTGATCTCCGCCCTGCTGGGCCTCTACCTGTCCTCGCGACTGGAGACGATGGTCACCACGCTCTACCTCGGCCCGTCTGCCGTCACCGTCGAAATGGCCCGAATGGCGCTGGAATTCATGGTTGTGGTGCTGGTGGTGACGGTGGCCATCGGGGGGGTGGACTACCTGTGGCAGCGGGCGGAACACCTGCGCAAGCATCGCATGTCGCACAAGGAAATGACCGACGAGGCCAAGCAGACCGAAGGCGACCCGCAGATGAAGCAGCAGCGGCGCCAGAAAGGCTATGACATTGCCACCAACCGGATGATGGCCGAGGTGCCCAAGGCCGATGTTGTGATCGTCAATCCACAGCATTTCGCCGTGGCGCTGAAATGGGATCGATCAAACCGCGGTGCGCCGGTCTGTGTGGCCAAGGGCGTGGACGAGGTTGCCGCCCGGATCCGGGAAGCCGCCCGCGGCGCCAGCGTGCCCCTGCACCGCGATCCCCCGACCGCGCGCGCGCTGCATGCCACGACCGAGATCGGGCAGGAAATCGCACCGGATCACTACAAGGCCGTGGCTGCGGCCATCCGCTTTGCCGACCGGATGCGCAAACTGCGGAGCAAGGCGAAATGACTGATCCCAAGATGGATCAACTGGTGACACTCGCGCGGCTGCGCAAATTGCACGAAGAGACCAAGCTGGCCCGGTTGACGGCCAGGCGCCGGCAGTTGGAAGCCGAGATCGCAGCCCTGAGAACATCCTGCCCCGAACCCTTGAAACTGGATGAATTCGTGTTCTCGGGGGGGTGGGAGCGGGCTCGACTGTGGTGCGATGCCCAGATACTGGCGCGGAATTCGGAACTTGCCAGCCTGCGCGCCGAAATCTCGGACCAGATGCCCGCGTCCAACCGCGCCAACGCGCGCTTCGAGATTGCACGGGAACTGAAGGATCGAAAGACCTGACCTCAGACCTTCTGCTTGACCAGATCGATGATCAGAACGTCATGAACGATGGGGCCAGCGGTCTTCTGGCCGATCTCGCGCAGCGCCATGCGCAGCCCGTCCAGCCCTGCGCTGCTCAGGAAGTTGCCTTCGAACCCGCCGGCATTGGCATGATCGAACAGCACGCGCAGAAAGGCGTCACGCAGCTTCGGCTCCCGGTTATAGATGGTCTCCTTGGAGCCCTCCGAGACCTCGACACTCAGCGACAGGACAACCATCGCCGAGATCCCGTCCTTCTGGATGAGCGGGACGATGAACTGGTTGGCGAACTTCACGTATTCCGTGGGCAGCGCGACGGGTTCATCCTTTGCCTCGGCGTCCGTGCAATCGGCGGCCCCCTCAGGGCAGGCCTCCGCCGCCTCGGTTTCGCTGGGTGACAGGTAGGCCCTGGCGAAATAGCCGGTGGCCAGACCGCCACCGAGCGCGGCCACGGCCAGGATCACGGGGATGAGTTTTCGCATGACGCCCCCTAGAACGGCAGGATGATGTCGGCGATCTGCTGGCCATAGCGTGGCTGCTGCACATCCATGATCTGGCCGCGACCGCCGTAGGAGATTCGCGCCGAGGCGATCTTGTCGTAGGTGATCTGGTTGTTGCGGGAAATATCCTCGGGCCGCACATAGCCCGATACCAGAAGCTCGCGCAGCTCATAGTTCACCCGAACCTCCTGCGAGCCCTGGATGCGCAACACGCCGTTGGGCAGGACATCCGTGATCGTGGCGGCCACCTTTAACTCAAGCTTTTCCTTGCGGCGCACCGACCCGTCGCCGTCCGATTCGCTGCCCGATTTCACCGACACCGCATCGGCCATGCTGGCGCCTTCGGGCAGGTTCTTGTCGATCCGTTGCGGCAGGCCCAGGAACTGCGGCACCTTCATGGACTCGCCCGCCGATCGGGACCGCGAGGTCGAATTGGAAATCTCGGCCTTTTCGTCGAACTCGATCACCACGGTCAGGATATCGCCCTGCTCGCTGGCGCGCAGATCGCCCAGAAGCGAATTGCGCGCCCCGCTCCACAGCGACGCCTGGTCCACGGCCCGCTGCTTTTCCAGGGTGCGGGGCAGGCCCTGGACCGACATGGCCAGATGCTCGCGCCCGGTGTCGGTGGGGCTGAAGTCGGGGCGTTTGCCGACGTGATCCAGACGCGCGCAGGCGCCCAGGCTTCCGAGGATCATCAAGAGTGCGATGCTGCGCATGGGGATTTCCTTCCCTAGTTGCCGCGGGGCGCCACGGTGACGCTGCCATCAGGCATGACAGTTCCGGTCACGGTGTTGCGGGATTCAAGGTTCATGACGCGGATACGGGCGCCGACACCGCCGCGTTCCAGCGCGCGCGCCTCGGTGGCGATGGCAATGCCGGAATAGATGTAGTTCAGGGGCACGATCTGGTTGCGCGCCACCACCGCCGCCGGTTGCAGGTCTGACGCCCGGATCGGCCGCCCTTCGTAGATGTTGACCCGCGTCTCCATCCCCACCGCCTGAGACGCATCGCGCAGGGCGCCGGGCTGGTCCGGTCCGTAGGCCAGATCCATCTCTTCGATCACGGTCTGGCCGCGCAGGGTGCGCGCCGCCACCAGCGTGTCGGCGACGGCAGGGCCGGCGATGATCAGCAAGACAAAGGGCAAAACGCGCACCCCGATCACCGGATCTGCGAGGTTGTGGACATCATCTGATCGGACGCGGTGATGACCTTTGCGTTGAGCTCGTAGGCGCGCTGCGCCTCGATCAGTTCTGTCACCTCGCGCACGGCGTCGACCGTGGAATTCTCCAGATAGCCCTGACGCAGGGTGCCCAGCCCGTCGGTGCCGGGATCGCCCACGGTCGGGGGGCCGGAGGCCTCGGTTTCCTGGAACAGGTTGCCGCCCAGAGCCTCCAACCCGCGCGGATTGGTGAAACCCGCCAGCGTGAACTGCCCCAGAAGCTGTGCATCCACCTGATCGGTGAAATAGGCGTAGACCTCGCCATCCGCGTTGATCGAGATCGAGCGGGCGTCATCGGGGATCGTGATGTCGGGCACCACCGCATAGCCATCCGCCGTCACGATCTGACCCTCGGCGGAACGCCGCAACCCGCCGTCACGCGTGTAGGCCGCGCCGCCATCCGGCAGGGTGATTTCCAGATACCCGCTGCCCTCGATGGCGATGTCCAGGTCACCGTTGGTCTGCGTCAGGGCCCCCTGTTCCAGATGCACCGAGACCGCCGTCGGGGTCACGCCAAGGCCAAGCTGGATCCCGGTGGGCAGAACCGTGCCGTCCGAGGCACTGATCGCCCCGGGACGCTGCATTTGTTGATAGTGCAGATCCGAGAACTCGGCCCGGCGCGTGTTGTAGGCCGTGGTGCTCATGTTCGCGAGGTTGTTCGAGATCACCTCGACCCGCATCTGCTGGGCGGACATGCCTGTGGCGGCGATTTTCAGGGCGCGCATTGGGGGGACTCCTTAACTCGACAAGGTACGGATGACGTTGCGGATGCGGTCATCTTCGGCGTTCAGAAAGTTGCGGCCGGTTTCATAGGCCCGCTGAACCTCGATCAGACGCGAGATTTCCAGCACCGGATCGACGTTGGATTGTTCCAGAAAACCCTGCGCCATCCGTGGTTCGGGCAGTTCGTTGATCTCGCCATCGACCGAGAACCGGGACCCGGCAGCGCGGTTCATCTTCACCGGATCATTCGGCACGAACAGCCCGATCTCGCCCAGCGGGGTGCCGTCGACGCTGAGGCTGCCATCGGATGCGATATGCACGCCATTCACCCCATCCGGGATGAACACCGCCGCGCGTCCGGAATCCAGAAGCCGCGCACCGTCCGGAGCCACCAACTCGCCATCAGCGTTCGGCGCGAAGCTGCCACTGCGGGTCAGCTGTTGGCCATCGGGGGTGTCGACAAGGAAATAGCCTTCGCCTTCGATCGCCAGGTCGAATTGCCCACCGGTCTGGACCAACTGGCCCTGGCTGCGGTCGGTCAACCGGGCACGTGCGGCGGCCATCGACAGCCCCTCGCCGGCTTCCCCAACCCGTTCCACGTATTCCGAAAAGATCAGGGCCTCGCGCTGAAATCCCACAGTCGACACATTGGCCACATTGTGGGCAAGCGTGTGCAACTCGCTCCGCAACCCGGTCTGGCGGGTCAGTGTGGCATAGGCTGCATTGTCCATGTCAGGCTCCGGCGATGAGAGGGATCAGGGTGGTGCGAAAGAAGTCCTGAAGCGTCTCGGTCATGAAACTCATGCTCACCCAGAACACGAGCACGATGGCGAGAAGCTTGGGCACGAAGGTCAGGGTCATTTCCTGGATCGAGGTCAGGGCCTGGAACAGCCCCACCGCGACCCCGGCCAGCAGCGCCACCGTGAGAACGGGCAGCGAGATGATCACCGCCACTAGCAGCCCCTGCCGCAGCGTGTCGTAGAAAAGACCCTCGGTCATGTCAGATCGGCATCCGCAGGATTTCCTGGTAGGCCGCCACCACCTTGTCGCGCACCGCCACAGCGGTTTCGACAGCAAGTTGGGTCTGGGCCAGCGCTTCCACAAGGGTCTGCGCATCGGCGCTGCCGGTCAGGGTTTTCTGCGCGGCGGTTTCGGCCTGGGCCATCTGATCGGCAAAATCCCCGATGGCCTGGGCGGCCAGTGCCTCGCCCGAGCCCTGGAGCGCATCGGGTTGTGTGGCCGGGCGCGCCTTGGCGTAACCCTCTGTGGCGAATGTTGAAATCGGAACCATTCTGGTCCTCCTTATCTGCGCAGAAGATCAAGCAAGGCGCCCGACATTTTCCGCGTCTGGTCAAACATCTTGAGGTTGGCCTCGTAGCTGCGCTGCGCTTCGCGCGAATCCGCAATTTCGAGGATCGAGTTCACGTTGGAGCCCTGGTAGTGGCCCGTCGCATCGGCCATCGGGTGGGTCGGGTCGTGGATCAGGGACAGCTCGGCTGGATCCAGACGCACCCGGCCGGTTTCGACTTCGCCGCGGGAGCCGGGAACGGCGGCGTGAAACGGGATGGACTTGCGGCGATAACCGGGCGTATCCGCGTTGGCGATGTTTTCCGCCACATGGCGCAACCGCTTGGCTTGCGCCCGCATGCCACTGGCCGCAATCGAGAAGCTGTCCAGAAAATCTCCCATGATCGCCTACCCCGCCCGTCCGAGAACAGACCGCAAGAGCGTCATCCCCCCGCGATAGGCCGCCAGCGCCAGATCGTGGTCCTGCTTCACGCGCGCGGCTTCCAGCATCTCGGTTTCCAGCGAAACCGTGTTGCCATTGGGTGCAGCGGCCCCATCCCTTGCAACGGTGCTGAAATCGGTACGATTGAAATCCGCCGGCGCGGCCTGATGCCCGGGGCGGCTTTGCGCCATGACCAGCCGGGCAGGCGAAGGCTTGCCGTCAAGCGAGAAGGCTTCCAGCGCCACGGCCTTGTAGCCGGGCGTGTCCGCATTCGCCACGTTCCGGGCAATCATGGCCTGCTGCATTCCCGCATGCGAGGCCTTGTTGGACGCAAGGTTAAACATGTCTAAACCATTGAACATCGGGGCTTCTCCCTCGATCAGCTTCAACCTTGGATTAACTGCGATTCGTTTAGAAAGGGTTGTGGAACAAAAAGAGAACCAAAATGACCGTTGCCATGTTGGATGCCCTGAACGACTCGATTGATCGGCTGATGACCACGCATGATGTCGGCGTCGTGTGCGAGGTTTCGCCCGCGCGGCTGCGGGTGTCGGGGCTGCGGCGGGTGGCGGCGCAAGGCGATGTTGTCGAGGTTGCCGGCGGGGGCGGGCTGCGTTTGTTGGGCGATGTCGAAGCGATGGCCGATGGGCTGCTGGATGTGGTGCCGCGAGGTCTGACCAAGGGGATTGCCGAGGGTGATCGGGTGCTGCACCTGGGTCGGGACGTCTTTGCGCCTGACGACAGTTGGATCGGCCGGGTTCTTGACCCTTTCGGTCACGCCCTGGACCAGAAACCTGTGCGGCAAGGCACACGGGAACGCACCATTCGCGCCGCGCCGCCAGTCGCCACCAGCCGCCGGGGATTCGGGCCGCGGCTGGAAACCGGCCATGCGGTGTTCAACACGTTCCTGCCGCTGGCGCGGGGTCAGCGTATCGGCTTGTTTGCCGGGTCCGGCGTTGGGAAATCGACGCTTCTTGCGGATCTGGCGCGACGGGTCGAGGCCGATCTCGTCGTCGTCGCGCTGATCGGGGAACGGGGACGCGAGGTCAATCACTTCGTGGATCACGCGCTGGGAGACGAAGGGTTACAACGGGCAGTGGTCTTTGCGGCGACGGCGGACCAACCGGCTTCGGCGCGCCAGAGGTGCGCGCATGCAGCCATGACCACGGCCGAGTTTTTCCGGGATCAGGGCCGCCATGTCCTGTTGTTGATTGACTCGGTTACGCGTCTGGCCGAGGCGCATCGTGACATCGCCCTGTCGCGAGGCGCAGCTCCCGGTCTGGACGGGTTCCCGCCGTCGGTCGTTCAGGAAATTACGCAACTGGCCGAGCGGGCTGGGCCCGGGGCCGGTGATGCCGGGGATATCACCGCGATCATGAGCGTCCTGGTGGCCGGATCCAACATGGACGGGCTGATTGCAGACACCCTGCGCGGGGTTCTGGATGGTCACGTGGTTCTGGATCGCGGTATCGCCGAACGCGGGCGTTTCCCCGCGGTCAATGTGCTGCGATCCGTGTCCCGATCCTTGCCGGAGTGTGCAACGATTGCGGAAAACGCGCTCATGGCGGAAGCTCGACAGGCCCTGAGCCAGTACAACGACTCCGAGTTGATGATCCGCTCCGGTCTCTACGAAAGTGGCCATGACCGGGAAATTGATCGGGCAATACGTTTGTGGCCCAGCCTGGACGAATTTGTTGGTCGCGGTTGCGGTCAGGCGACCGTTGACGATTTCAGGGACCTGGAGAAAATTCTGTCGTCCGCCTGAGGCCATTGCTCAAACCGAGCCGAGCACTTGCAATATCTGCGCCGCGGAGGCTTGTCCGGTCGCATTGGAGAGTATGCTCAAGGCGGGGGATGAAATGGCTGTTGCGCCGCTGGCCTCTCCGACCAGCAGGAAACGTGTTCGCAAGGCATCCAGCCGATCGGAATCTGCAAAGTCGCGCAAGGCCGACGTTCCGAAAATATCCTCTGCCCGGCTCTTGAACAGATCCAACTGTCGGTCGACATCCATCCGGCCCAGACTGGATGGCAGGTTCAGCGCGGTCTCGAACACGCGCCGCAACGGCGGAGATCCCATCAAGGAAAACCAGCGGGCATCATTGCCCTGTGCGCGGTCCAGGACAGCGTCCAACTCCCGCTCCAGGCCGAGGGCCAGCCTGAGGTCTGCACTCTTTTCGCCCACGGCTTCTTCGAACCCTTGCTGGCGAAACGCGTCCAGGATTTCATCTGCAAACCCCGGAATCTGGGTTCTCGGACGCCCCAGGTTGCCGAAGCCGAAGGCGTCGGACAACGCGGCATAACGCGGATCACTCAGACGATTCGCAAGGCTGTCGCGCGCCAGCGTGCCGCCCTCCAGCACCTTCTGGATGAAAAAGACGTTGTCCACGTCGTCCCCCAGCCCGAAAGCCTGCAAGGCGACGGAGCGCAGGTCGCGATCCTGAACCAGTTCCGCGGCAGTTTGGACGTCGGAGATGCGGGACCGAAAACGTGACTCGGCCCGTTGCAAGGCAGGATCTGACTGTTGCAGCGCCTGTTGACGGTCCATGGTGCGCTGCAGGAACCGCCAACCGCCCAGGCCGCCCTGGGGGACAATGGGCTGGAACGTCACGGCGCGGACTGCATTTGTAGCAGTTGCGCCTCTCGTGGCAGGACACCACGTAACAGCTTCAGGGCCCGATAGAAATTCCCGCTCTCGACGGATGCCAGCGCCTGTTGCAGGTTCTTCTGGCTGTCGCGGTCCCGAAGCACGGAAAGCAACTGGGAAATCCCGGTTTGCAATTGGCGGGTCGCCTCCGTTTCCTCTGCATCCCCGGACAGAACCAATTGGGCCACATAGCACACCCTGCGCACCGGTGTGTTGACCTCATGAGGATGAATGGCGTCTTTCAGCCGGAGGATATTGGCATGGGGCGTGATGATATTGAGCCGACTGCGCCGATCTCCGTTCTCGATGACGGCGCCGTTGATCAGTATCCGTTCACGCGGACCGAGCTTCAGGACAAGACCGGTCATGTTGTGCCCTCGTCCTGTCGAAGGCCGCGCATCATGGCAGTGTTGATGTCAATCAGGGCGTCGATATCGGCCTGCCCCTTGAGCACGCGCCGGGAATGCTCGGTCGTGTATTCGGCCAGGTAGAAAATCTGGGCGCGCAGGTGGTTGGGCAATTCGTTGGCTGCATCGGCAACGCTGGCGGCAAAGAAATTCCACATCCTGCGGTTCTCATGAAGGGCGCCGGCCAACATGGGAAGGGTCGTGTCATTGCCGTCACGCGCCATGCGAAGCTTGCGTGTCACGCGCGCGAAGGCTTCGTATTCCGTGCTGCGAGGTGTGCGAAGTGGGGTGGTGACCGGGTTGTAGGCCGTTCGGGCCATGTTCAATGCGTTCACGTCAAATCCTTCCGATGACATGGAATCTCGAGCCGGCATTCAGCCGCGCGGAAATGTCGGTGGCGCCCCGTCAGCGCCACCGAACCGGGTTTGAGATCAGCGGAAGAGCGACAGGACGTTCTGCGGCGCCTGGTTGGCGATCGACAGCGCCTGGATCCCCAGTTGCTGTTGAACCTGAAGCGCTTGCAGGCGGGCTGAAGCCTCTTCCATATCGGCATCCACCATCGATCCGATCCCGGCCTTCAGGGAATCGGTCAGCTTGGAGACAAAGTCGGCCTGGATCTCGATCTGTCCTGCGTCGGACCCGAAAGCGGCGGCCGCGTCGATCGCCGTGTCGGTCAGCGTTTCAATGGAACCAAGTGCGGTCTGGGCGTTGGCCAGGCTGGTCACATCCAGCGACTGCAGGGCCGCCAGCGATCCCGAACCGGCATTGGTAAAGCTGGCCGAGATCGAGATGGTCCCGGTGCCGGTGTTGGTGAAGTCCAACTCTCCAGGGTTGGAAGTGTCGTAGTCCACCGTCAGATTGGCGTTGCCCAGGGCTTCGATCTCGGCCTTCATCGCGGTGGCGATCACATCCGCCGACGAGGTTGCGGCCAGGTCGGCGGCCGTCACCGTGTAGGAAGCGGTTTCGGTACCCACGCGCACTGACAGTGTGTCGCCCGCGGCAAGTCCTGCGGCCGAGATGGTCAGCTGATCGTTGTCGCTGCCGCCGCCGACATCCAGCGACATGGACGCCGCATCGCCCGCAGTCGAGGCATAGCCGTTGGCCACGGTGAAGACGTTCGCTGCCACATAGCCGGTGGTCGACAGATCCTGAGCGGCCACCGTGATGTAGGAGGGCGTCACGTTGCCCGATGCGTCACGATCCAGCGAGGACAGCACATCGGTGCTGGCGGTGGACCCGTCCACAAGGTTCAGACCGTTGAACTGGGCCGCCCCGACAACCGAGGCGATCTGCTCTTTCAGCGCGGTCACATCGGCGTTCAGCTTGGTCCGATCGACGTTGTCACCGGTCGCGGCAACGATCTTTTCCTTCATCTTGCCGAGCAGGTCGGTGATGGTTTCCGCTGCCTGCTGCGCCACCGCCACGGTGGATTCGCCCAAGGCGAGACTGTCGGAGATTGCCTTGAAGCCGGTCACATCCGATTCCATCACTTTCGAGATTGCCCAGATTGCGGAATTGTCCTTGGCGGTTGCCACCGACTTGCCGGTGGAAATTTCCCCTTGCGTCTTTTCAAGGCCCGAGTTGACGCCCTTGAGGGTTTGCAGCGCGATCATGGCGCTGGTGTTGGTCAGAATGCTGGACATGGTTTTCAATCCTCTACTAGGGCGCTTTTGCGCCCGTTTGTCCCAACCGCACGGCTGTGCGGCCATGGCCGTCGTTCTGACTGATGCGGATGTATCTGCCCCCGCGCCGCCCCGTCCGGAGCGCAAGCAGACACTAGGTCGCCAGGGCCTAAGACTTCCCTAAACGGCTGACTTGAAAGCCTAAAAATTGAGGAAACTGGTTTGCACTTCAAGCACGGGTGCCGCGAATATGCGGCGCCACGGTCTTGCGGCGGCCGTCTGCGGCATAGAAATCGGCGCCACCCTGCAGCCTGCGCAAATCCGCGAGGCGCGTCAGGACGCTGCGAATCCCCTCGCCCGCTGCCTTCAGCGCCGCCTGGTTGCGCACAGCCCTTTGTTGCAAGCGGATCTGGTCCTGGGTGGACAGCGGGTTGGCCGCGACGGCGTCCAGCAAGATCGGTTTTTGGGACAAAATTTCATCAAGTTGTGTGAATTTCCCCTGCCGGACCGCGGCGAATTCAGCGTCAAGCAGGGCGAAAAGTTCTGCAACACTGGATTGGGTCATCCTGCCACCCTCCGCGTGAGCGCCGCGAAGATCGATTCGGCCAGTCCAATTCCACCACCTTCGACCATCCGATCGGCCTGAGCCTGATGCAGGAAGGACTGGAATTGCTCCTCACCAGTGCCGCCGCCAAAGGCGCTTTCACCCGCCACGACGCTGGTGGATTTCAGCATCTCTGCAAGGAATTGGGCCTCAAGCTGTTGCGCGGCCTTGTGTAGCGCAGCGTGCTGTTGCGTCGTGCGGTCGGAAGGGGGGACAGCCATCATGGTTGGCAGGGGCATCATGCTGAAATCTCCAATTGTACGGATTGCCGCCAGAGTTTCCCGATCGCGGTAAAGAAGTGGTAAGCCCTGCCGCTGCAATCTGCCGGAAACGGAGTGCACAGATGCCCATGATCGCGGAATCCAGCCCAGCGGCTGTTTCACGAAAACTGTCCGAGTCGCCCGGAACAATGCCGGATGTACCTGCGGAGTCGTCGGCGGGGAGGATCGGTTTTTCCGATTTCATGATCCCAGCGTCCGATGCGCAGGCGGTGTTCGACAAGGTGGTGTCGCAGGATCAAGCCGCGCCTGGCGGGGAACCGACTGCGGACACCGAGGAAGATGCCGCAGCACCTACGGTGACACCGCAGGAGGAACTCACCGCCGTTGCGTTTTCGGCTCCAACCTCTCCGCCCACGACTGGAACACCGTTCTGGACATCGGGGGGCAGCCCGCAAGACGCACAGGCGATCGAGATGACGTCCGCGCCCGCATTGCATCCTTTGGATATCCGCCGTTCTGACCCTGTCAGGGCACACGTCCCGGCAAGTCTGCAAGGTGCCAGCCTCTCTCAATCAACGCCAGGCACGCCAGGTTTTTCTTCCGGTCCGCTGGACGGCACCCGGTTGGCCGCCAGTCCCGGGCCTTCGCCGCTTGGGAAAGGCAAGGCGTCACCAGCGCGGGCCGATTCCCTGGTGCCTTCGGCACAGGCCAGCAATCAGGATTCGATACGTTCGGTCGAAACAGGCCCAACGCCTGCGCAAGGTTCACCTGGCCTGCCCGCAATGCCCTTGAACGGCCCTTCGAAACCGGCCCTGCAGACACAAGCGCAATCGGACACGGTCGAGTCGATCTTCTTGGCAGAGGGGATAGGACCAAGCTCTTTGGAAACGAGGGGGGCGCAATCGACAACTGGCCTGACCCTGACGCACAACGCGCCACGCGCGCCATCCGCGCCCGTCCTGTCGCAGATTGTCGATGCCATCCGGATGACATCGGATGGCAGCATTGATATCGCGCTGTCGCCCGAAGAGCTCGGGCGCGTTCGCCTTGTCTTGCAGGCCAGCGACACCGGGTTGCAGGTCAACATCCAGTCGGAACGCTCTGAAACGCTCGACCTGTTGCGCCGGCATATCGATCAATTGCACGAAGATCTGAGTGCCGCAGGCTTCGCCGACGTGAATTTCTCCTTCGGGCGATCCTCCCGACAGTCCTCCTCTGATCCGCTGGAAGACGCCGCCTCGACCGGGGTGATCCCCGCGCCGGAAGATCCCGAAATCCCGGCTTTGGCGACCCTGCAATCGTCAGGCGATTTCACCGACCTGCGCCTGAACCTGAGACTGTGAGGCCCCTATGATCTCGTCCATTCCCTCCCCCACGTCCCCCTCTCCCGCCACCGCCGGAAACAGTGGCCAGACCGCGACCATCAGTTCGGATTTCGACACCTTCCTGACGATGCTCACGGCACAGATCCAGAATCAGGATCCTCTCAACCCGATGGATTCGACAGACTATGCGGTGCAACTGGCCACTTTCTCCGGGGTCGAACAGCAGGTGCAGACCAACGAACTGCTGCGCGGCCTGTCGGGCGGTGGCCTGTCGGGGATCGAAAACTACGCGGGTTGGGTCGGGATGAGCGCCCGCACCGACGCCCCGGTGCACTTCGATGGCACGCCGGTCGAGGTTCACTTCGACAGCCCGCCCGGCCTGAAATCGGCTGAACTTGTGGTGTCCTCCGCAACGGGCCAGGAAATCCATCGCCGCTCCGTTCTGAACCAGACGCCGCCCTATTCCTGGGATGGGATCTCTCCGGGCGGCAATGCGCTGCTGAACGGCCATTACCGGCTGCATGTGGCGGCGACGACTGCCGATGGAACACCCCAGACCCTGCCGGTGACCAGCTTTTCCACGGTGCAGGAAGTGCGGAACGGGCTGAACGGACCCGAGATCGTGTTGGACCACGGAGGTGCGGTGGCCGTGGGCAGCGTCGCGGCGCTCCGCCAGAAATAGGGCCATCTGTTGTTTCCCCTGCACGAACGCCGTAAGGCATCGCGAAACACGCGCCCGGTCGGGCGCCAAGGGGGTGAGGCCACGGCGGGTGCTGCACGCAAACTCGATCATCGGGCGCATTCCGTTGTCCTTGCGCCAATCGCTGGTGCGTGCCGGATATGTGCCGCGCAACGCCCGGTGGCAGACCCTGCACGGAGGGCGCGTCAGCCGGGTCTTCCTGATCTCGGCCACGGGCAGCGCCCGCAGCGGCGCCCCGCATGGGCTGGTCTGCAAGCTGACCCATCCTGCGTGTTCCAGCCCGCTGTTTCCGGTGGATCCGGTTCTGGAAGCGCGGGCGATGACGGCCCTCGGACCACGATTTTCGGTGACGCCCCGGACCCTGATCGCCTGGGGGCAGGCCAGCTGTTTGCTCTACCCCTATGTTCCCGAGACCGAAACAGACCTGCGGTCCGAGGACGTCGGCAGTGTCTTGCGCGCTCTGCACGACACGCGGTTGCGTCCGAACGTGGTGCGGGCAAGGCGTCCGGTGTTTGCAGCCTCTCTGGTGCACTTGGGGCTTGGGTATCTGCAGAACGCGGGATGGTCCGAACAACGGCTGGCGCGGATCGAAGCCGCGCTGCGCGTCCCAACCCACGGCAACGTGCTGCTTCACGGCGATCCGGTGCGCGCCAACATCCTGTCGACCCGCAGCGGCCCGCGCTTGATCGACTGGCAATGCATCGGGCGGGGCGATCCCTGTCTTGACCTCTTCCTCGCCCTGTCTCCGGCCATGCATCGGATTTACGGCGGCGGTGCATCCCCGTTGGAACCGCGCGCGGTGTTGTCGGGTTACGGATCGACCGAAACAGCGCAACGGTATCGCGATCTGGCACCGGCCCTGCATGTGCAAATGATCGGCCATTGCCTGTGGCGCGCGCAGCGGGGGGACGTCGACTATCTAGAGGCGCTGGAAGTCGAGCAGGCGCAGCTTGCACGCCTGCTCTAGAGGGTCAAAGCACCGTCCGGCATGGGGGTCGAACGCAACACGCGCGACTGCGGTCTTGATCGACGCCCCGACACTGGCACTGCGGCATCACAGGGCACCTGCCGCACCCAGCCTCACCCCAGAGAGGCCACCACAACCGCCACCAGTGCCATGCCGCCCGCGCCCAGGGCCGCCCAGTTGAGTTTCGTCCGCAGCGGCACCGTTGCCGGCACCTGCGGCGGATGCATCTGTTCCACCAACAGCTTCTCGACCAGCCCCGGCAACCGGGGTCCGAACCGTGCCAGAACCTGCCCGGTGCGCACCAGATCGCGCATCGCCGCGCGCGGGCCGATGCTCTTCTTGATGTAATCCTCGACCACCGGATGGGCCACGTCCCAGATGTTGATATGCGGGTCCAGAGAACGGGCCACGCCTTCGACCACCACCATGGTGCGTTGAAGAAGGATCAGCTCGGTTCGGGTCTCCATCCCGAATTTCTCTGTTACTTCAAACAGATAATTCAGAAGCCGCGCCATCGAGATTCGCGTGGCATCCATGCCGAAAATCGGCTCGCCCACCGCGCGCAGGGCGCGGGCGAATTCGTCGATATCGCGGTCCGCGGGCACATAGCCGGCTTCGAAATGCACCTCGGCCACCCGGTGATAGTCCTTGCGGATGAACCCATAGAGGATCTCGGCATAGACCCGGCGCGTGTATTCGTCGATCCGCCCCATGATCCCGAAATCCAGCGCGATGATCTCGCTTTCAGCGGAAATCTTCAGGTTGCCCTGATGCATGTCGGCGTGGAAATAGCCGTCGCGCAGCGCCTGTTTCAGGAAGCCCTGCAGGATCCGCGCCGCCAGATCCGCCTTGTCGTGACCGGCCGCATTGATGGCATCCAGATCGCTGGCGGCGACGCCTTCGGCCCAATCCATCGTCATCACCCGGCGCCCGGACAGCCCCCAATGCACCTTGGGCACCACGAAACCCTCGTCATTGGCGGTGGTCGCGGCGAATTCCGCCGCTGCCGAGGCTTCCAGCCGCAGGTCAAGCTCGCCCATCACCACCCCTTCGAAATGGGTGATGACATCGTTGGGCCGCAAACGCCGCGAGGCCGGAGACAGCGTCTCGATCAGGCTGGCGGTCAGGTAGAAGGCGTCGATGTCCTTGCGGAATGCCTTTTCGATGCCCGGACGCAGGACCTTGACGGCGACCTTCTCGCCGGTCGAGGCCAGCCGCGCCATGTGGACCTGCGCGATCGAAGCCGCGGCCACCGGCGCGCTGAACTCGGAAAACACCTCATCGACATCGATCTCAAGCTCGCGCGCGACCTCGGCCTTGGCCTCCTCCACCGAGAACGGGGGCAGCTTGTCCTGCAGCACCGACAGTTGCCGGGCCAGATCATCGCCCACCACATCGGGACGCGTCGACAGCACCTGCCCGAACTTGATGTAGGCCGGACCCAGCGCGGTCAGCGCCCGCGTGGCCGGCGGCATCGACATGTCGCCCTTCAATCCCAGCGGCGCAAAGGGCCAGCCCAGCACCCGCGCCGCCATGCGCAGGCTGGCCGGTGCCCGGAAGGCATCCAGAACCACGCTCATGGCGCCGGTCCGTTCGAACGTGGCGCCGGTGCGGATCAGGCGCCAGATGTTGTGGGGACCGCGCACTTACAGTTTCCAGCCCGAATGCAGGGCCGCGATGCCCATCGACAGATTGCGGAATTTCACCTGATCGAACCCGGCGGTGCGGATCATCCCGGCAAAGGTTTCCTGATCGGGAAACTTTCGGATCGATTCCACCAGGTACTGATAGCTGTCGCGATCCTGGGCGATGACCTGCCCCATCTGCGGGATCACGTTGTAGGAATAGCGATCATAGGCCCATTGCATCGCCGGGTTCGGCAGTTGGCTGAATTCCAGCACCATCAGGCGGCCACCGGGACGCAGCACGCGGAAGGCCTCGTTCAGGGCGTCCTGCACGCGGGTGACGTTACGGATGCCGAAACTGATCGTGTAGCGGTCGAAGGTGTTGTCGGCGAAAGGCAGGGCCATGGCGTCGCCGACGATCCAGTCAAGCCGATCCGACAGGGCCTCGGCCTCGGCGCGCTGACGCCCGGCTTCCAGCATCGACGCTGTCAGGTCCAGCACCGTGACCTGTGCCTCGGGGGCGCGCTTCAGGAAACGAAAGGCGATGTCGCCGGTACCGCCGGCCACGTCCAGCAGGCGCTGGCCGTCGCGCGGGGCCAGCCAATCCATCATCGCGTCTTTCCACAGGCGATGCACGCCCACCGACATCACGTCGTTCATGACATCATAGCGCGAGGCGACCGAGGTAAAGACCCCCTGCACCAGTCCGGCCTTGTCTTCTTCGGGAACTTCACGGTTTCCGAAATGCGTCGTGCTGCTCTTGTCCTGGGTCATCGCTCTTGCCGTTGTCGGGTCCAAGCCTTCTTATAGGGCGCTGGCGCGCCGATACAACGCGTCCACCCCGTGCATTCAGCCGCAGGAGTCCGTGATGCCCGAATTACCCGAGGTCGAGACCGTGCGCCGCGGCCTGGAACCCGTCATGACCGGGCGGGTCATCACCACGGCCCTGGTGCGCCGACCCGATCTGCGCTGGCCGTTTCCGCCCGACATGGCGGCACGGCTGACCGGGCAAAGGGTGCTGGCCCTGCGGCGGCGGTCAAAATACATCCTGTGTGATCTTTCGGGTGGCGAGACCCTGATCTGGCACCTGGGCATGTCGGGCCGGGTGCTGATTTCGGCCCCAGAGACCGCGGTGTCGCAACCGGGCGGCTTTCATCACACCCACCCCGCACCACAGAAGCACGATCACGTGGTGCTGTCCTTCGATCAGGGGGCACAGGTGGTTTTCAACGATCCCCGGCGATTCGGCGCGATGGATCTGGCGCCCACCGAAATGGTCGAACAGCATCGCCTGCTGGCCGGACTGGGCCCCGAACCGCTGGGCAACGGCTTTCACGAGGCGCATCTGGTGGCCGCCTTCAAGGGCCGCGCCGCACCGGTCAAATCGGCGCTGCTGGATCAGCGGATCGTGGCCGGGCTGGGCAACATCTATGTCTGCGAGGCGCTGCATCGCGCCGGAATCGCCCCGACCCGCAAGGCCGGCAAGATTGCCGCCGCGCGCACCGCCGCGCTGGTGCCCATCATTCGGACAGTTCTGCACGAGGCCATCGCCGCCGGAGGCTCGACCCTGAAAGACCACCGGCAACCGGACGGCGAGCTGGGCTATTTTCAGCACAGTTTTCAAGCCTATGGCCGCGAAGGCGCCCCCTGTCTGCAACCCGGTTGTGGCGGCACCATTCGGCGGATCGTGCAATCGGGACGATCCAGCTTCTATTGCCCGGCCTGCCAAAGATAGCTTGAAACCGCCGCAAATCGCCTGCTAAGGCGTGGGACTGCTGAAACTGTTATGGCAGGTACCCATGGCCTACGAGACGCTGATCCTCGAGATTGAAGACCACGTCGCGCTGATCACGCTCAACCGCCCCGAGGCGATGAACGCCTTGAACATCCAACTCATGGGCGAGCTGTGCGACGCGTTGAGCATGATCGAGGGGAACGACAAGGTTCGCTGCACGATCATCACCGGCAACGAAAAGGCCTTTGCGGCCGGGGCAGACATCACCGAACTGGCGGAAAAGTCCTTCGTCGATGTCTATATCACCGATCACTTCGGGCCGCTGACCCGGCAATTCCAGGATTGCCGCAAGCCGATCATCGCCGCTGTCGCGGGCTATGCCCTGGGCGGCGGTTGCGAACTGGCCATGATGTGCGATTTCATCATCGCGGCAGAATCGGCGAAATTCGGCCAGCCCGAGATCAACCTTGGCGTGAACGCCGCCCTGGGCGGCACCCAGCGCCTGACCCGCGCCGTGGGCAAGGCGAAGTCCATGGACATGCATCTGACCGGCCGCTTCATGAAGGCCGAAGAGGCCGAACGGTCGGGTCTGGTCAGCCGCGTGGTGCCGGGCAAGTCCCTGCTGGACGAAGCGCGCACCGCCGCCCTGAAAATTGCCGAAAAGTCGCGGATCACCGTGATGGCCGTCAAGGAAACCGTGAACCAGAGCCAGGAAATGTCGCTGTCCGACGGGCTTCTGTTCGAACGGCGTACCTTCCACATGATGTTCGCCAGCGCTGACCAGACCGAAGGCATGGAGGCTTTCGCCCAGAAGCGCGACCCGCAGTTCCGCGACAAGTAGCGGGAAAACGGTGCAAGGCGGTTGACTTGCCGGCGAGTCGCGTCTAGACGGCTGGCTTCATCGGATTTCACCCCAAAACTGGGAAGAACGACTATGGCTAATACGCCCCAATCCAAAAAGCGCGCCCGCCAGAACGAGCGTCGCTACGCCGTCAACAAGGCGCGCCGGTCGCGTATCCGCACCTTCCTGCGCAATGTCGAAGAAGCCATTGCATCGGGGGACAAGGATGCAGCGTCCACCGCTCTGCGCGAAGCTCAGCCCGAGCTGATGCGCGGCGTGACCAAAGGTGTGTTCCACAAGAACACCGTATCGCGCAAGATGTCGCGCCTGTCGGCCCGCGTCAAAGCGATCGGTTAACACCACCTTAACGGGAAACCGTGTCGAGGGAGGTCCGCTTGGGCCTCCTTTTTTCTTGTCTACCGTGTGTCCAGAATCGCACGCCTCCACCCTATTGTTTTTGCTTCTATTTTTCGAAAATCTGGATTCGATTTCGGCAATCGACATGTCAATATGTAAGTTCTGTTGCGCCGGACGAGGCCCGATTGCTAGTGTCATCCTGCGATTCACATCGTCTTTGGGGGACATGAGATACGCACCACGAAATGGAAGTTGATCCTTGCGGGGGTAACGGATGATTGGCCGGTTCCGACCGGTTTGAGGTGGCGTAAGCTCTGGCTGTGTCCGGTGTTTTCACCGGAGGAGGGGCCAGCTTTGAACGGATAAGGGCATCCGTTCAATCGAAGCGTGTCCATTATTTGGCAGACCGCTCTGTGCGGCAACTTCCGGTTTTCGGGGGTTCTGAAGCAGTGCGGATCCCCGGCTCGGGGCAAGCGGGCCGTGTCGCGTGGCGACAAACCGGTTTCGACCGGACGGGACAGGTTTGTCGGGATGTGTGAATGCAGGACAGGGGCATCCGCGCCAGGCACGCGGTCAGGAACGAATGGGCTGAAAAGAATGACAAACGAAATATGGGGCGAGGTTCAACTCGCTCTTCGGCAGTCAGTGGGCGATCACAACTACAAGACATGGATCAGCCCGATCGAGTTCAACACTTTCGAGGATGGCGTTGCCCATTTTCACGTTCCCACCAATTTCATCGGCACCTGGGTAAACCGGAATTACGCCGACAAGATCCTGGCGCATCTGCACTCTGCCGGGGCCAAGGTGCGCCGCATCGAATTCGACGTGCGTCTGGCCGGCAGTCCGATCGCGGCTGCAGCCACCGCCGATGCACCGGCCATGGCCACCGCCGAGGTGGCCGCCGTGGCCGCCGCACCCGCGCTGGCAACGCCCCAGGTCCAGGCCTCCGCCCCTGCCCCCCGGATCGAGGAGCCCGGCGGCAAGCTGGATGCCCGCTATACCTTTGACCGCTTCGTCGTCGGCCCGCCCAACGAACTGGCCCATGCTGCCGCCCGCCGCGTGGCCGAAGGCGGCCCGGTGAATTTCAACCCGCTGTTCCTTTATGGCGGCGTCGGGCTGGGCAAGACCCACCTGATGCACGCGATCGCCTGGGAGTTGCAAAAGAACAAGCCCGAGCTTCAGATTGTCTATCTGTCTGCCGAACAGTTCATGTACCGCTTCGTGCAGGCGCTGCGCGAACGCGAGATGATGAACTTCAAGCAACTGTTCCGCTCGGTCGATGTGCTGATGGTCGATGACGTGCAGTTCATCGCCGGCAAGGACAGCACCCAGGACGAATTCTTCCATACGTTCAATGCCCTGGTGGATCAGCGCAAGCAGATCATCATCTCGGGCGACCGCGCGCCGGGCGAGATGACCGAGATGGAGGAGCGCATCAAGTCGCGCCTGCAATGCGGTCTGGTTGTGGACCTGCACCCCACCGATTACGAACTGCGCCTCGGCATCCTTCAGCAGAAGGTCGAAGTCTATGCCCAGCAGTATCCCGGTCTGGTGATCGGCTCGGGCGTTCTGGAGTTCCTCGCGCATCGCATCTCGACCAACGTGCGGGTGCTGGAAGGCGCGCTGATCCGGCTTTGCGCGCTGGCCAACCTTTGCGGCCGCGAAGTCACCATGGAAATGACGCAGGATTGCCTGTCAGACGTGCTGCGCGTCTCGGAACGCAAGGTCACCGTCGAGGAGATCCAGCGCCGGGTGTCGGAACACTACAACATCCGCCTCAGCGAGCTGATCGGCCCGACCCGCGTGCGCACCATCGCCCGCCCGCGCCAGATCGCCATGTATCTGTCCAAGTCCCTGACCTCGCGCTCGCTGCCCGAGATCGGGCGCAAGTTCGGCGGCCGCGATCACACCACGATCATGCACGGCGTCAAGCGGATCGAGGAATTGCGCCTGAAAGACAGTCAGGTTGCCGATGATCTGGAGTTGCTGCGCCGCGCTTTGGAAGCCTGAGGCTGCCAGCGCGCGGAAAACCCGTAAAAAATCGCAGAAAACGGCTTGTACCATGTCAGAAATCCGCTAGCGTCACACTCCCTTGTGAGCTGAGGACCGTGGCATGAAACTGAGTATCGAACGCGGCACGTTGCTGAAAGCGGTGTCCCAGGCGCAATCCGTTGTCGAACGGCGCAACACCATCCCGATCCTCTCGAACGTCCTGATCGAAGCCGAAGGCGCGGCCGTGCGGTTCCGCGCCACCGACCTGGACATCGAGGTTCTGGACACCGCCCCGGCCCAGGTCCATCAGGCCGGTGCCACCACGGTGTCCGCGGTCACCTTCCACGAAATCGTGCGCAAGCTGCCCGATGGCGCCCTGGTCGAACTGACCGCCGACAGCACCAGCAACACCCTGAAGGTCGAAGCCGGGCGCGCCCAGTTCACCCTGGCCACGCTGCCGAAGGAAGATTTCCCGGTGATGGCCACCGCCGAATACGCGGCCAATTTCACAGCCACCGCCGGCACCCTGAAGCGCCTGTTCGACAAATCGAAATTTGCCATCTCGACCGAAGAAACCCGGTACTATCTGAACGGCGTCTACATGCATGTCGCCGATGCGGGCGGCCAGCCCACCCTGCGCTGCGTGGCCACCGACGGTCACCGTCTGGCCCGCATCGATGCGCCGCTGCCGCCGAAAGCCGACGACATGCCGGGCGTGATCGTGCCGCGCAAGACCGTGGGCGAATTGCGCAAGCTGCTGGAAGACGATGACGCCGAGATCGCGGTGTCGGTGTCGGAAACCAAGGTGCGCTTTGCCACCCCCGACATCACCCTGACGTCAAAGGTCATCGACGGCACTTTCCCCGATTACACCCGCGTCATTCCGGTCGGCAACACCCGCAAGCTGGAAGTCGACGCCTCGGATTTCGCGCGCGCCGTGGATCGCGTGGCCACCGTGTCGTCGGAACGCTCGCGCGCCGTCAAACTGGCGCTGGACGAGGATCGGCTGACCCTGTCGGTCAACGCCCCCGACAGCGGTGCCGCCGAGGAAGAACTGGCGGTGTCCTATGGCGACGAGCCGCTTGAGATCGGCTTCAACGCCAAGTACCTGCTGGAGATTGCCAGCCAGGTGGATCGCGAAAACGCCGTGTTCCTGTTCAATTCGGCGGGCGATCCGACCCTGATGCGCGAAGGCAGCGACGACTCGGCGGTCTATGTCGTGATGCCGATGCGGGTCTGACCCGCTGGCCGCGGCCTGACACCGGGCCCGCGACACCGCCCGCATGACCCGTGCCGTCACCCATCTGACCCTGTCGCATTTCCGGTCGCACCTGCGCGCCTCGGTTCAGGTAGACGCGCGGCCCGTGGCCCTGTTCGGTCCCAACGGCGCGGGCAAGACCAACCTTCTGGAAGCCATTTCCCTGCTGTCACCGGGGCGCGGGTTGCGCCGGGCCACGGCGGCCGACCTGGTGCGCCGCCCCGAGCAACTGGGCTGGCGCGTCGGCGCGCTGATCGATCTGGGCGCGCAGAAGCACGAGATCGACATCCGCGCCGAGGCCGGGCAACCGCGCAGCACCCGCATCGACGGCAAACCCGCCGCCCAGACCGAATTGGGGCGGCTGGTCCCCATGCTCTGGCTGGTGCCCAGCATGGACCGTCTGTGGCTGGAGGGGGCCGAGGGACGCCGCCGGTTCCTGGATCGCATGACGCTCAGCTTCTTTCCCGATCATGCCCGCGCGGCGCTGGCCTATGAAAAATCCATGCGCGACCGCAACCGTCTGCTGAAGGATCAGGTGCAGGACGCCCGCTGGTACGACGCGCTTGAGGCGCAAATGGCCGAGGCCGGGGCGCGGATGATCCAGAACCGGCAAGCGGCCCTGGGACAGATCGCGGCGGCGCAGAACGGTGCCGAAACGGCCTTTCCGACTCCGGATCTGGCGCTGCACTGGCCCGAGGACGCCGATCCGGGCGACACAGAGGATGCGCTGACCGCCGCCATGGCGCGCAGCCGGGCGGCCGATCTGCGCGCCGGGCGCAGCCTGACTGGCCCGCACCGGGTCGATCTGGAGGCCGTCTACAGCGCCAAGGGCGTCACTGCGGCGCAATGTTCGACCGGGGAACAGAAGGCGCTGCTGATCTCGCTGGTGCTGGCCAATGCCCGCGCGCTGCGCGACCGCGACGGCACCGCCCCGGTGCTGCTGCTGGACGAGATCGCGGCGCATCTGGACGAGACCCGCCGCGCCGCGCTGTACGACGAGATCTGCGCCCTGGGCGCGCAGGCCTGGATGACCGGCACCGACGCCCATCTGTTCGACGCGCTGGGGGCGCGGGGCCAGCATCTGGCGGTGTCCGAAGACGCGGGCACCAGCCGGGTCGATCCGGGTTTGCCCGGTTGACACTCCGGCTGCTCTTGAACGGCGGGACCGGCCCGATTATCCCGTCCCGATGACCGCATCCCTCTCCGATCTGGCGCTGTATGCCGCCGCCCTACTGGCCCTGTTCCTGACCCCCGGTCCTGTCTGGCTGGCCCTGTCCGCGCGCGCCCTGTCCGGCGGGTTCCCGGCTGCCTGGCCGCTTGCCCTGGGCGTGGTTGTGGGCGACGCGCTGTGGCCGTTTCTGGCCATTCTGGGGGTCAGCTGGATCGCACAGGAATTCGCAGGCTTCATGACCGTGCTGCGGTTTGTCGGGGTGGCGGTGTTCTGGATCATGGGGGTCAACCTGATCCGCCACGCAGATCGCGACCTGTCCACCGACAGCCGCCTGACCCGCCCCGGCATGTGGGCCGGGTTTCTGGCCGGGCTGGCGGTCATCCTCGGCAACCCCAAAGCGATCCTGTTCTACATGGGCATCCTGCCGGGCTTCTTCGATCTGACCCGGCTGACCAGTGCCGACATCGCCGCCATCGTGGGCCTGTCGATGGCGATTCCGCTGATCGGCAACCTGATCCTCGCGGCCTTCATCGACCGGATCCGGCGGGTGCTGACCTCGCCCGGGGCGCTGCGCCGGACCAACCTTGTCGCCGGCGGCCTGATGATCGCCGTCGGCTGTCTCATCCCCTTTACATAGCGCGTAAATATGCGGCCTTGCCCGTGACAATCCCGGCCCGTCCGCCTATAAGATGACAACGAATTAAAGGGCAGGACGCATGGTCGAAACCAAACAATCCCCTGAAGAATACGGCGCGGATTCCATCAAGGTTCTCAAAGGCCTGGAAGCTGTCCGCAAACGTCCGGGGATGTATATCGGCGACACCGACGATGGCTCGGGCCTGCACCACATGGTCTATGAGGTCGTGGACAACGGCATTGACGAGGCGCTGGCCAAACATGCCGACCGCGTGACCGTCACGATCCACGCCGACAGCAGCGTCTCGGTCAGCGACAACGGCCGTGGCATCCCCGTCGGCATCCACGAGGAAGAAGGCGTCTCGGCGGCCGAGGTCATCATGACCCAGCTGCACGCGGGCGGGAAATTCGACCAGAACTCCTACAAGGTGTCGGGCGGGTTGCACGGCGTCGGCGTGTCGGTGGTGAACGCCCTGTCCGACTGGTTGGAACTGCGCGTCTGGCGCGAGGGCAAGGAACACTTTGCCCGGTTCGAACACGGCGAAACCGTCGTGCATCTGAAGGTGGTGGGCGAGGCCGGCGACCGCACCGGCACCGAGGTCCGCTTCATGGCCTCGACCAACACGTTCTCGAACCTGGACTACAGCTTCAAGACCCTGGAAAACCGCCTGCGCGAACTGGCCTTCCTGAACTCGGGGGTGCGCATCGAATTGCGCGACGAACGCCCCGCCGAGCCGCAGGTGGCGGAAATGCACTATGACGGTGGCGTGAAGGAATTCGTCCGCTACCTGGATCGCTCCAAGACCCCGCTGATGGAGGAACCGATCTTTATCACCGGCGAAAAGGACGGCATCAGCGTCGAAGTCGCCATGTGGTGGAACGACAGCTACAACGAGATGGTGCTGCCGTTTACCAACAACATTCCGCAGCGCGATGGCGGCACCCATCTGGCGGGCTTCCGGGGGGCGCTGACGCGGACCCTGAACCTCTATGCCAACTCCAGCGGTATCGCCAAGCGCGAGAAGATCAACTTCACCGGCGACGATGCCCGCGAGGGGCTGACCTGCGTGTTGTCGGTGAAGGTGCCAGATCCAAAATTCTCAAGCCAGACCAAGGACAAGCTGGTCAGCTCGGAAGTGCGTCCGGCCGTGGAAAGCCTGGTGAACGAGAAGCTGGGCGAATGGTTCGACGAAAACCCGGTGGTGGCCAAGACCATCGCCACCAAGATCATCGAGGCCGCGCTGGCCCGCGAAGCCGCCCGCCGGGCGCGGGAACTGACCCGGAAGAAATCGTCGCTGGACATCGCCTCGCTGCCCGGCAAGCTGGCCGACTGTCAGGCGCGCGAACCGCACGCCCGCGAATTGTTCCTGGTCGAGGGCGACTCGGCCGGCGGTTCGGCCAAACAGGGCCGGGCGCGGGCCAACCAGGCGGTGCTGCCCCTGCGCGGCAAGATCCTGAACGTCGAACGCGCGCGCTTCGACCGGATGCTGTCCAGCCAGGAGATCGGCACGCTGATCACCGCGCTCGGCACCGGCATCGGGCGCGATGAATTCGACATTGAAAAGCTGCGCTATCACAAGATCATCATCATGACCGACGCGGATGTCGACGGCGCGCACATCCGCACCCTGCTGCTGACCTTCTTCTTCCGGCAGATGCCCCAGATCATCGAGGGCGGATACCTCTACATCGCGCAACCGCCGCTGTTCAAGGTGTCGCGCGGGAAGTCCGAACGCTACCTGAAGGATCAGGCGGAACTGGACAACTACCTGATCGAGATGGGCATCGACGGCGCCATGCTGCGGCTTGGCACGGGCGAGGAAATCGTCGGGCAGGATCTGCTGCGCGTGGTGGAAGAGGCCCGCAAGACCCGCCGGGTTCTGAGCGCCTTCCCGACGCTCTATCCGCTGCACATTCTCGAACAGGCGGCCATCGCCGGCGCCTTTCTGCCCGGCGCGGTGGATGCCGATATCCAGGCCACCGCAAACACGGTGGCGCAGCGGCTGGATCTGGTTTCGCTGGAATACGAACGCGGCTGGGTCGGACGGCCGACGCAGGATCGCGGCTTGCGCCTTGTGCGTGCCGTGCGCGGCGTCGACGAGGTGCGCACCCTGGACGGCCATGTCCTGCGCTCGGGCGAGGCGCGCCGTCTGGGCGGCCTTACCGAGGCCCTGCAAGAGGTCTATGGCCAGCCCGCCACCCTGCACCGCCGCGACAAGACCACCGAGATCTACGGCCCGCTGGACCTGCTGAAGGCGATCCTGGTCGAAGGCGAAAAGGGTCTCACCCTGCAACGCTACAAGGGTTTGGGCGAGATGAACCCCAGCCAGCTGTGGGAAACCACGCTGGACCCGGAATATCGCACCCTGTTGCAGGTCAAGATCGACGATGTGGCCGAGGCCGACGACATCTTCACCAAACTGATGGGTGACGTGGTCGAACCGCGCCGCGAGTTCATCCAGGCCAACGCGTTGAGCGTCGCCAACCTGGATTTCTGAGCCGCAGACTGCGGGAACGCCTCCCCGGCGCGCCTTGGCACCGAACACGTAAAAGGGCCGCTGCAATCTCTTGCAGCGGCCCAATTCTTTTTCACCTGCCGGCGTTTAGCCGAAGATGGCGTTCAGCGTGGCGCTGGGGCGCATCACGGCTGCCGTCTTGACCGGGTCGGTCTTGTAGTAGCCGCCCAGATCCGCCGGGGCACCCTGCGCTGCCGCCAGCTCGGCGACGATGGTCGCTTCCTTCTCGGCCAGCTCTTTCGCGATGGGGGCGAAATGCGCGGCCAGGTCGGCGTCCTCGTCCTGCGCGGCCAGGGCTTCGGCCCAGTAGCGGGCGAACCAATAGTGGCTGTCGCGGTTGTCCGGCTCTCCGACCTTGCGCGAGGGCGAACGGTTGTCGTCAAGGATGCCCTGCGTGGCGGCTTCGGCCGCCTTGCCCAGAACACCGGCCTTGGCGTTGCCCTTGCTGTCAGCCAGGAAGTTCAGGCTTTCGCCCAGGGCGCAGAATTCGCCCATGGAATCCCAGCGCAGGTGGTTTTCTTCCATCAGCTGCTGCACGTGCTTGGGGGCCGATCCGCCAGCGCCGGTTTCGAACAACCCGCCGCCGTTCATCAGCTTGACGATGGACAGCATCTTGGCCGAGGTGCCCAGTTCGAGGATCGGGAACAGGTCGGTCAGGTAGTCCCGCAGCACGTTGCCGGTGATGGCGATGCTGTCCTTTCCCGCGGTGATGGTTTCCAGCGACTGCCGGGTGGCCTCGCGCGGGGCCAGGATCACGAACTTGTCCGCCACACCGGCGGCTTCCAGCGCCGGGGTCACGTATTTGATCAGCTCGGCGTCATGGGCGCGGTTCGCGTCCAGCCAGAAGATCGCTTCCGAACCGGTCAGACGCTGACGGTCCAACGCCAGCTGGATCCAATTCTCGATCGGGGCCTTCTTGACGGTGCAGGAGCGCCAGATGTCGCCGGCCTCCACGTCGTGGCTGTGCAGGGTCTCGCCATTGGCCAGAACGATGCGGATGGTGCCATCGGCGGGTGCTTCGAAGGTGGTCGGGTGCGAGCCGTATTCCTCGGCCTTCTGGGCCATCAGGCCGACGTTGGCCACGGAACCAGCCTTGGTGACGTCCAGCGCGCCGTTCTCTTTGAAGAACTTGATGCTCTCGTCATAGACCGTGGAATAGCAGCGGTCGGGAATGACACAGTTGGTGTCGCCCTTGTTGCCGGCCGCATCCCAGCCCTTGCCGCCAGCGCGGATCACCGCCGGCATCGAGGCGTCGATGATGACATCCGACGGTACATGCAGGTTGGTGATGCCCTTGTCGCTGTCCACCATGTACATGGCGGGGCGTTCGGCGGTCAGGGCGTCGATCTCGGCCTGGATCTCGGCGGCGTTCGGCAGGGTGGCGATGCGGGCCAGCACGTCGCCCATGCCCGAGTTCGGGTTGACACCGGCGGCTTCAAGCGCGCTGCCGTATTTGGCAAAGATCGGCGCCAGCCACGCCTTGACCGCATGGCCGAAAATGATCGGGTCCGAGACCTTCATCATCGTGGCCTTCATGTGCAGCGAGAACATCGTGCCGTCGGCCTTGGTGTCCTCGATCGCGGCGCCCAGGAAATCCGCCAACGCCTTGACCGACAGGAAGGTCGCATCGGCGACCGTGCCTTCGTCCAGCGTCCAGCCGTCCTTCAGAACCGTCACCGCGCCGTCCTTGGCCACGAATTCGATCCGGGCATCGCCCGCCTGGTCAGCGGTGATGGTGGCCGATTTCTCGTTGGCATAGAAGTCGTTGCCCGGCATCGACGAGACCTTGGTCTTGCTGTCCGGCGACCATTTCCCCATCGAATGCGGGTTCTTCTGGGCGAAGTTCTTCACCGCGCGGGCAGACCGGCGGTCCGAGTTGCCTTCGCGCAGCACCGGGTTCACGGCCGACCCCTTGATGGCGTCGTAGCGCGCCTTGATGTCGTGCTCTTCGTCGGTGGCGGGGTCGTTCGGGTAGGACGGGATGTCATAGCCCTTGGCCTGAAGCTCGGCGATGGCGGCGTTCAGCTGCGGCATCGAGGCCGAGATGTTGGGCAGCTTGATGACATTGGCGTCCGGCGTCTTCACCAGCTGGCCCAGTTCGGCCAGATCGTCCGAAATGCGCTGCGCCTCGGTCAGGCGCTCGGGGAAGGTGGCCAGAATGCGGCCCGCGACCGAAATATCCTTGGTCCCCACCGACACGCCGGCGGCGCTGGTGAACGACCGGATGATCGGCAGGAACGAGGCACTGGCCAGCTCCGGCGCTTCGTCTACAATGGTATACACAATATCCGGGGTCGTGGTGTCCGCCATGAGAGTTGCCCTTTTTCGTTCTGGTGCGATGGTGATCCGCCGGGGCCGCAACCGGCCGCAGCTTTGGCCGTGCAGACGGTTCCGGCAAGGGAACCGTGTGGTGGCCCATGAATGGCTACCAGCCGATTAAATCACGCGGCCCGGCAAATCAATTCGTCAGATGCCGCAGGGGCGACGACATGTTGCCACGCTTTGCCGGATATCCCGGCAAAAGCGTCGCGAATGCAGCAAACGCGCCCGGTTTCGAACCGTTAGCGGTAGCCTTCCTTCTGGGTCGTGTACATGCCGGCGTATAGCCCGCCCAGGGCCAGAAGCTCGGCGTGGGTGCCGGTCTCGACGACCCGGCCCTGATCCAGAACATAGATCTTGTCGGCGTCGATGACCGACGACAGCCGATGCGCCACGATGATCGTGGTCTTGCCTTGGGACAGGCGGTTCAGCGCACCCTTGATCCGTTCTTCGGTGCGCTGGTCCAGCGCCGAGGTGGCCTCGTCCAGCAGCAGGATCGGCGCCGAGCGCAGGAAGGCGCGCGCGATGGCGATCCGCTGTTTCTGACCGCCCGACAGTTGCGCCCCCTTGGGGCCCAGCGGCGTGTCGCCCCGATCGCGGATCAACTTGGCGATCTCGGCGGCTTCGGCGGCGGCCCAGATTTCTTCGTCGGTGGACTGTGGCCGCACGTATTTGATGTTTTCCCAGATCGAGGCGTTGAAGATCACGATGTCCTGCGCCACCACCGAGAACGACTTGCGCAGGGTCGAGATGCGGATATCGCGCACGTTGTGATCGCCGATCATCACCGCGCCGTCCTGAATGTCATAGAGCCGTCCCAGCAGGCTGAGCACCGTGGTCTTGCCCGACCCGGTGGCGCCGACAATGGCGGTGCGCTTGCCACCGTCGAAAGTCAGGTCCAGATCCTTGAACAGCGGCTGGTCGGCGGTATAGCCGAAGGTCACCTTCTCAAGCCGGATGTCTGCGGCGGCGTCAAAGTCGTCGGTGGCATTGGGCACGTCCACGATGCTGGGCTTTTGCCGCATGATCGAATGGACCGAATCCAGTTGCACCAGTTGCTGCTGCAACTGGGTAAAGAACTTGGCCAGCGCCCGCAGCGGGTCGAAGACCATGACCAGCCCCAGCATGAAGGTGATGATCGCGGCGCCGTCGATGTCATGATTCGGGCTGATGGCCATGTAGCCGCCCAGACCGATGACCATGGCATAGGCGAAGGCCGAGGCGAAATCGATGGCCGGCAGCACGATCGCCTGCGCCGCCTGCACCCTGACCTGCAGATCGCGGATCTTCTCGTTGGTGGCCTGAAGGCGGGCCTCTTCGAACTCTTCCTGGTTCGAGATCTTGACCGTGCGCATCCCGTTCACGGTCTCTTCCAGCGTGTTCATATAGGCGGCAAGCGCCGATTCCGCCGTGCGCTGCACATGCTTGATCCGGCGGGATACGAACTGCAGCGTGAACAGGATCACCGGCGCGATGATCAGCGCGGTCATGAACAGCACTGGCGCCTTGTAGATCAGGTAGCTCGAAACGATGATCACCATCACCGCATCGCGCACCGCGTTGATCGTCACCTGCCCCACGAAGCGCGACAGGGTCTGCGCCTGTGTCACCACCCGCAGGATGATATCGGCGGGGCTGGAGCGTTCGAAATACGACAGGTCCAGCACCAGCAGTTTCTCAATCAGGTCGCGGCGCAATTCCATCACCGCGCCCGAGGCCAGCCAGGTCGAGGTGCGCGGCACCACGTAGGAGGTGATCCCTCGCACGAAGAACAATGCAAAGACCAGCGCGCAGACCTTGTACAGATCGCGCGCCGCGCCCTGGTCAAAGATGACCCGCAGACCGCTTTCCGTCAGGCGCAGGAATTGCTGATAGACCAGCCCCTGCACCAGGATCAGGCCCAGCACGAGGAACAGCCAGACCGTCCGCTTCTTCAGGTACGAGTTCCAGAACCACGCGATGTTCTCGCGATCCTGCGCGGTGAAGAACGGCTTGCCGTCCGACTCGCTGGATTTGCCAAATATGCGCAGCTTCATGTGACTTCTCTTTCACCACCAGCGCGAATTGTCGAGTGTCAGCGCATCCCTCCGGCCCGGTCGTGGTCGCCTTGCATCAGGTGCGCAGGGTCAGATCCGGGGCAGCGCCTGGCTGGCATCGGGCACGATATAGCCGCGCTGCACCGGCGCGCGATCCTGCATCACCCGGTACCAGCGCGCAACGTTGGGAAATTCGGCCAGGTCGATCTCTTGCCGGGGATGGCGCGCGGCCCAGGGAAAGATGGCCATGTCGGCGATGGAATAATCGCCCGCAACCCAATCGCCCAGCGCCAGCTGCCGATCCAGCACGCCGTACAGCCGCCTGGCTTCCTTGGAATAACGCTCTTCGGCGTATTCGGACTTGCCGCGTGTCGGGTACAGAAAGTGATGCGCCTGCCCCAGCATCGGGCCAAAACCGCCCATCTGCCACATCAGCCATTGCATCACCCGCGCCCGCGCCAGCGGATCTGCGGGCAGGAACTGGCCGTGCTTTTCGGCGAGGTAGACCATGATGGCCCCCGATTCCATCAACGACAGCCCAGTGTCACGATCATGGATCGCGGGGATCTTGTTGTTGGGGCTGACCTGCAGGAACGCCGGGTCATGCTGTTCGCCGGTCTCGATATTGACGGTGTGCACCGCGTAGGGGGCGCCCAGTTCTTCCAGAAGGATAGAGATCTTGCGCCCGTTGGGGGTGCTCCAGGTATACAGATCGATCATTTCGCGGTCCTGAGTGGTCGGTTTGCAGCAGCCTAGGATCGCGCGCCGGGCACGGCAACCGGATGCGTTACGCAATCCGGCACGCAGGGCTTGACCTTCCAGCGACTGGAAGGCCTATCTGGGGTGGGACCATCCTGACCGGAGTTTCCGATGTCGACCACCACATTCACTTTCCCTGTCACCGGCCTGTCCTGTGCCGGCTGCGTGCGTCGGGCCGAAACTGCCATGGCGGCGGTGGACGGCATTGACCGGGCCGAGATCAATTTCGCCACCCGCACCGCGCAGGTCGACAGCGACCGCGTGAACGCGGCGGCCGACCTTCTGGCAGCTCTGGACACCGCCGGGTATCCCGCACGGCCACGCCAGTTGCGGCTGGAGGTCTCGGGGATGCACTGCGGTTCCTGCGTCGGACGGGTCGAGAACATCCTGCTGTCGGTGCCCGGCGTGACCGAAGCGCGGGTGAACCTTGCCAGCGGCAGCGCCGATGTAATGACCCTGGCCGGAGAACAGGGCGATGCCGCCCTGATCGCGGCGGTGGCCGAGGCCGGGTTCGACGCCCATCTGCCCGGCGCCGATCGCAACCGCGCCGCCCAGGCCGCCGCCGAACAGGCCGAAGCCACCGCCCTGCTGCGCGACACCCTGATCGCGGGCGCGCTGACCCTGCCGGTGCTGCTGGTGGAAATGGGCGGCCACGCGATCCCGGCGCTGCACCATTGGCTGGCCGGCACCATCGGCACCCAACCGCTGTGGATCGCGCAATTCCTGCTGACCTCGCTGGTGCTGGCGGGACCGGGGCGCAGCTTTTTCACCCGTGGCCTGCCCGCGCTGGCCAAGGGCGCGCCGGACATGAACGCGCTGGTGGCGCTGGGGACGCTCGCGGCGTGGGGCTATTCGACCATCGCCACCTTCGCCCCCGACCTGCTGCCGCCCGAGGCGCGCCATGTCTATTTCGAATCCGCCGGCGTCATCGTTTCCCTGATCCTGCTGGGCCGCTGGCTGGAAGCCCGCGCCAAGGGCCGCACCGGCGATGCGGTGCGCAAACTGGTGGGCCTCACCCCCGACACGGCACAGGTGGAAGACGGCGACACGGTGGTCGAACGGCCCCTGTCGGCCCTGCACGTCGGCGATGTGCTGCGCATCGCGCCAGGCGCGCGCATCCCCGCCGACGGCACGGTGCTGACCGGCACCTCGCATGTGGACGAAAGCATGATCACCGGCGAGCCGGTTCCGGTCGAGAAAACCCCCGGTGCCTCGCTGACCGGCGGCACCGTCAACGGCAGCACCCCCTTGCGCATGGAAGCCACCGGCGTCGGCGCCGACACCACGCTGGCCCGCATCATCCGCATGGTCGAAGATGCCCAGGGCACGCGCCTGCCGATCCAGAGCCTGGTGAACCGCGTCACCCTGTGGTTCGTGCCGGTGGTGATCGGGCTGGCGCTGCTGACCACGCTGGGCTGGCTGATCTTCGGGCCATCGCCTGCGATTTCCTATGCGCTGATTGCCGGGATCTCGGTGCTGGTCATCGCCTGCCCATGCGCCATGGGGCTGGCAACGCCAACCTCGATCATGGTGGGCACCGGGCGCGCGGCGGAACTGGGCATCCTGTTCCGCAAGGGCGACGCCCTGCAAAAGCTGCAATCGGTACGCGTGGTGGCCTTCGACAAGACCGGCACGCTGACCGAAGGCCGCCCGCAACTGACCGGGCTGGAAGCCCCCGGCATGGATCCCGACACCGCGCTGCGTCTGGCCGCCAGTGTCGAGGCCCTGTCCGAACATCCGCTGGCCCATGCCATCCTGACCGCCGCCGAGGCCAAGGGCCTGACCCCGGCCCCGGTGACCGAGGCCGAAGTAATCCCCGGCCATGGAATCGCGGCCATTTGCGACGGCCAGCGCGTGGCGCTTGGCAATCCCCGGATGATGGCCCGCGAGGACGTCGATCTTGCGCCGCTGACCGCCACCGCGACCGCATGGGCCAATGAAGGCCGCAGCGTTCTGTATCTTGCTGTCGATGGCAAAGCCGCAGCGGTCATGGCCGTTTCCGACCCGGTGAAAGCGGATGCAGCCGAGGCGGTGCAACGGCTGCACGCACAGGGGCTGCATGTGGTGATGCTGTCCGGCGACAGCCGCGCCGCCGCGCAGGCCATCGGTGCCGAGATCGGCCTGGACGAGGTGCTGGCCGAACTTCTGCCCGAGGACAAGACCGCCGCCATCGACCGCTTGCGGGCGCGCGGCCCGGTGGCCTTTGTCGGCGACGGCATCAACGACGCCCCGGCGCTGGCGGCGGCGGATGTGGGGCTGGCCATCGGCACCGGCACCGACATCGCCGTGGAAACCGCCGATGTGGTGCTGACGGCCGGCCGCCCCGGCACCGTCGCCACGGCGCTGGACCTTAGCCACCGCACCCTGCGCAACATCCGGCAGAACCTGGCCTGGGCCTTTGGCTACAACGTGCTGCTGATCCCGGTGGCGGCGGGGCTGCTGTATCCGATCAACGGCATGTTGCTGTCACCGGCACTGGCGGCAGGGGCCATGGCGGCCTCCAGCGTGTTTGTGGTGACCAACGCGCTGCGCCTGCGCCGGGCCGGAACCGCCCCGAAGGAGCACACCGCATGAACATCGGCGACGCGGCACGGGCCTCGGGCCTGCCCAGCAAGACCATCCGTTACTACGAGGATATCGGCCTGCTGGTGCCACCACGCACCGCCAACGGCTACCGCGACTTCGGCCCGCGCGAGATCAACATCCTGACCTTTCTGGCCCGCGCCCGCGCGCTGGGGTTCACAATCGAGGAATGCCGTGCCCTGCTGGCGCTGTGGCAGGACACCGACCGGGCCAGCGCCGATGTGCGCCGGATCGCCCAGACCCATCTGGAAGAGATTGACCGCAAGATCGCCGACCTGCGCGACATGCGCGCCACGCTGGCCAATCTCGTGCACTGCTGCGCCGGAGACGACCGGCCAGACTGCCCGATCCTCGAAAGCCTCGCCCGTGGCGGTGCCGCCGGTTAAGCCCCGACAGAAAAGGGCCGCCCGATCGCCCGATCGCCCGGACGGCCCCGACACAACGGCGCGGTGGCTCAGGCCGCCAGCGCGGTGGCCAGCGGCACGGCCTCATAGCCCAGATCGTCGGCCACCGCCTTGTTGGTGATCTGCCCGTTCCAGACGTTCAGCCCGTTGGCCAGATGCGGATCCGCCGCCAGCGCCGCGCGCCAGCCCTTGTCGGCAATACGCAAGGCATGCGGCAGGGTCACGTTGTTGAGCGCATAGGTCGACGTGCGCGCCACGCCGCCGGGCATGTTGGCCACGCAGTAGTGCACCACATCCTCCACCACATAGGTCGGATCGGCATGGGTGGTCGCCCGCGAGGTTTCGAAACAGCCGCCCTGATCGATGGCGACGTCCACCACCACCGCGCCGCGCTTCATGGTCACCAGATGGTCGCGCCGCACCAGCTTTGGCGCCGCCGCCCCGGGGACCAGAACCGCGCCGATGACCAGATCGGCCTCGGCCACGCATTCCTCAAGATTGGCCTTGTTGGAAAACCGGGTCTTGGCGCGCGCTTCGAAGAACATGCCCAGCCGCTCCAGCGCCTCGGGGTTGCGATCCAGGATGGTCACATCGGCGCCCAGCCCCACGGCCATTTGCGCCGCGTTGAAGCCGACGACACCGCCGCCGATGACACAGACCTTGCCCGGCGCAACACCCGGCACCCCGCCCAGCAGCACGCCGCGCCCGCCTTGCGCCTTTTCCAGGTTATGCGCGCCGGCCTGGATCGACATCCGCCCCGCCACCTGGCTCATGGGCTTCAACAGGGGCAGCCCGCCGTGCGCGTCGGTGACGGTCTCATAGGCGACGCAGACGGCCCCGGAATTCACCAGATCACGGGTCTGTTCGGGATCCGGGGCAAGATGCAAATAGGTATAAAGGATCTGGTTCTCGCGCAGCATGGCGCGCTCGGACGCTTGCGGCTCCTTGACCTTCACGATCATCTCGGCGCGGGCGAACACCTCTTCGGCGCTGTCCACCACCTGCGCGCCTGCGGCCGCATAGTCGTCATCCTTGGCATCAATGCCCAAACCCGCCCCGGTTTCCACCAGCACGCTGTGTCCGTGCGCGACCATCTCGGCAGCACTTTCCGGCGTCATCCCGACGCGATATTCATGATTCTTGATTTCTTTCGGCGTGCCTACGATCATCGCATGTCCTCCCACGGTCCGATTGGGAAGGATATTGAACCAAATTGGAAGGAATTTTTCCGATTGATTCAGGTGATTATGAAAAATGTTGTGGATTGAGTGCACGAAAACAGCCATTGAACAGGAAAAAATTTCATGGACATCTTTGATCGCCGAATCTTACGCGCCTTGCAAAAGGATTCCCAACGCCCCATCGCCGAACTGGCACGCGAGATCGGCCTGTCGACTTCGGCCTGCCACCGGCGGATCAAGCTGCTGGAGGAAAACGGCCTGATCCGGGGCTATGTCGCCCAGATCGACCGCACCGCGCTGGGGCTGAAGCTGCAGGTCTTCGTCGAGATCACGCTCAGTTCCCAGGCCCGCGAGGTGCTGGAGGCCTTCGAGACCGCCGTCACCCGCTTTGACGACATCCTGGAATGTCACCTGACCTCGGGCCATGCGGATTACATCCTGCGCGTGGTGGCGCGGGACATGAACGACTATGCCGACATTCATCGCGAATGCCTGTCACGGCTGCCGAACGTGGCCTCGATGCAGACGATCTTTACCCTGCGCCCGGTGCAGCAGTGGCGCGGCTATCCGATCCGGGACGCGGACTGAGCGCCACGCCCCGACCGTTGCGGATTACAGTTCCGACCGGATCTGCTGGCGCAGATAGTCGATGGGCACCGGTTTTCCCTCGCGCTTGAAGGTCCAATAGGTCCAGCCATTGCAACTGGGCGCCCCTTCCAGCGCGGCGCCGACCTGGTGGATAGACCCGTGATGATCGCCGCGCGCGTTCGACGCCGCCAGCGTGCCGTCGGCGCGCACCTTGGCCACGTCGCCGCGCGGGGAATACAGCTTCTCCCCCGGCCGCAGCATGCCACGTTCGACCAGCTGCCCGAAGGGCACGCGGGGTTGCGACCGCTTGGGCTGCGTCACCTGCAGATCGGCCTCGTCCAGCTTGCGCACCCGCGCCAGCCGCGCCTTGGCGACCTCGATATAGGCATCCTCGCGCTCGATCCCGATGAAGTTCCGGCCCAGCATCTTGGCCACGGCGCCGGTGGTGCCGGTGCCAAAGAACGGATCCAGCACCACGTCGCCGGGCCTGGTGGTGCCGATCAGCACCCGGTGCAGCAGCGACTCGGGCTTTTGCGTCGGATGCGCCTTGGCGCCCTTGGCATCCTTCAGACGCTCGTGCCCGGTGCAGATCGGCAGCACCCAGTCCGAGCGCATCTGCACATCCTCGTTCAACGCCTTCAGCGCCTCGTAGTTGAAGGTGTATTTCGCCTTCTCGCTCTTGCTGGCCCAGATCATCGTCTCATGGGCGTTGGTCAGCCGCTTGCCTCGGAAATTCGGCATCGGGTTCGACTTGCGCCAGATCACGTCGTTCAGGATCCAGTATCCCGCGTCCTGCAACGCCGCCCCGACCCGGAAGATGTTGTGGTACGAACCGATCACCCAGATCGCGCCGTCGGGCTTCAGCACCCGCCGCGCCGCCTTCAGCCATGCCCGGGTGAACTTGTCGTAGACGGCAAAGCTGGAAAACTGGTCCCAGGCGTCATCCACCGCATCGACCTTGGAATTGTCGGGCCGGTGCAGGTCGCCCTTGAGTTGCAGATTGTACGGCGGATCCGCGAATATCAGGTCCACCGAGCCTTCGGGCAGCGCGTTCATCTGCGCAATGCAGTCGCCCTGAAGTATCGTGTTCAGCGGCAGCTTGGCTGCCTGTGTCGAAGTCTTTCTCATGGTCTGCCTCTCGTGGCGGCCTGTTTTTTACGCCGCGTTTTGCAGACAAAATGATTCAAACCCGATTCGAGGTCAATTTCTTTTTTTGAATCAGGGGGTTAGCCTATTCACCCACACAACATCTTGTGGACGGGGGCGAAGGAACGTCTATGGTGCGGGGTCACCCCCAAATCTAGCAGGGCGCGTTTGTGGGCCGGGGTCGGATAACCGGCGTTGGTTTCCCATCCATAACCCGGAAACTGCCGCGCCAGGTCTCCCATGATCCGGTCGCGCGCCACCTTGGCGATGATCGACGCCGCGGCGATGGACAGGCTGCGCGCATCGCCCTTGACCACCGCCTGATGCCGCTGGTTCAGGCCGCGCGGCACCATCACCCCGTCGATCAGCAGATGATCGGGGGCATTGCGCAACCCGGCCACGGCGCGGCGCATGGCCAGATGTGCTGCGTGCAGGATGTTGATGTCCTCGATCTCCTCGACCGTGGCCTCGCCCACCGACCAGTCGGCACTGGCCTTGATCAGCTCTTCCAGCGCCAGCCGCCGCTTCAGGCTCAGCTTCTTGGAATCGTTCAGCCCGTCGGGAATGTTGTCGGGGTCCAGCACCACGGCGGCGGCCATGACCGGACCGGCCAGCGGCCCGCGCCCGACCTCGTCCACCCCGGCGATGCGGGTGGCGCCCAGCCTGCGGGCTGCGGTTTCGAACCGGAAATCGGGTTTCGGGGGCAGGTCTATCTGTCGGCGCGCCATGGCGTCGATCTAGCCCTGAAACCGCCCCCCCGGCAAGCCATGTGGCGCAGGCGTGGCGGCGGTGCTATGGGGCGGCATGCTTTCGTATCAGCACATCTATCACGCCGGCAACGCGGCGGACGTCCACAAGCACGCGCTGCTGGCGCTGGCGCTGGACTATCTGACCCGCAAGCCCAAGCCGCTGACCTATCTGGAAACCCATGCGGGCCGGGCGCTGTATGACCTTTCGGCCCCCGAAGCGGTCAAGACCGGCGAGGCGACGGCGGGCATCGGACGGATGGAACGCTGGTTCGCCGCCGATCATCCCTATGCCCGCTGTCTTGCCGCCGCGCGGGAGCGCGCCGGGGCGGCGGCCTATCCCGGCTCGCCGCTGATCGCATCGACCCTGCTGCGCCCCGAGGATCGTCTGGTGCTGGCCGAATTGCACCCGCGCGAGGTGTCGGCCCTGCGCTATGCCCTGCCCGCCGCCGAAGTGCAGCAGAAGGACGGGCCGGAACTGGCCCTATCGCTGACCCCCCCGACCCCGCGCCGGGGGCTGCTGCTGGTCGATCCCTCCTACGAGGTGAAGACCGAGTTCGAGACCATCCCGACCCTGCTGTCCCGCATCCGCCGCAAATGGCCGGTCGGGGTTTTGATGTTGTGGTATCCGATCCTGGCTTCGGGGGCCGAGCGGCCGCTGGTGGCCCGGCTGAAACCCCTGTCCGACGACAAATCCGTGCTCAGCGAGGTGCGCTTTCCGCCCGCGCGCCCCGGTCACGGCATGATCGGCAGCGGACTGTGGGTCGCCAATGCGCCCTGGGGCTTTGCCGAAGCGGCACAGGATCTGGCCAAGCGTTTCGCCACCCTGACCTGACCCACCCACGAAAAACCCCGCCACAAGGGGCGGGGTTACAAGATCACGGCGTGGGCCGGGTGCTCAGCCCTTGTCGGCCTCAAGCGCGTCCAGACGCGCCTTCAGCGCCTCGTTTTCCTCGCGCGCCTTCTGGGCCATGGCACGCACGGCGTCGAATTCCTCGCGCGTGACGAAATCGCGATCGGCCAGCCAGCGATCCAGCATGCCCTTCAGCGCGGTCTCCGCCTCATCCTTCGCACCCTGCGCGACGCCGAGAGCGTTGGTGAAAAGTTGCGACATGTCGTCGAGAATGCGGTTCTGGCTCTGCATCTGAGGCTCCGTTCCTGTGTCCACTCACATATGGGCCGCGACTGCCGTCAGCGCAAGGTTGACTTCCCCCGGCGCGGCTTGCCATCTGCCGCCATGATATTTGCCCTGCCCTTCCCGCCGCTGTCGCCCGAGGTGTTCTCGATTTCGCTGGGCAGCTTCCAGTTCGCCCTGCGCTGGTATGCGCTGGCCTATATCGTGGGGCTGCTGGCCGGGTTGTGGCTGATCCGCCGCGCGCTGGCCCGGCCCGACCTGTGGAAAAACGCCACCCCCCAGATGACCGCCGCGCAGGCCGAGGCGCTGCTGACCTGGGTCATCATCGGCGTGGTGGTCGGCGGGCGGCTGGGCTTTGCGCTGTTCTACCAGCCGGCGCATTTCTTCGCCAATCCCGCCGACATCGTGAAGATCTGGCAGGGCGGCATGGCCTTCCACGGCGGGTTGCTGGGCGTGGTGGTGGCGGCAGCGCTGTTCTGCTGGCGGCACCGTCTGAACCCGGCCAGCGTGGCCGATGCCATGGCGCTGGCCACCCCGCCGGGACTGCTGCTGGGCCGTCTGGCCAATTTCATCAATGCCGAGCTTTGGGGCCGCCCGACCACCGCGCCCTGGGGGGTGATCTTCCCCGGCCCTGCGGCCCAGACCTGCCCGCCGGACTGGACCGGCCCCTGCGCCCGCCATCCTTCGCAATTGTACGAAGCCGGGCTGGAAGGGCTGCTGCTGGGCGCGCTGCTGCTGGTGCTGGCGTTTTCGCGCGGGGCGCTGAAAATCCCCGGCCGGATCACCGGCGTGTTCTTTCTGGGCTACGGGCTGGCCCGCTTCGTGGTGGAATTCTTCCGCCAGCCGGACGCACAATTCATCACGCCGGGCAACCCGCTGGGCCATGCGCTGCGGCTGGGCGAGGCGGGGCTGACCATGGGCCAGCTTCTGTCGCTGCCGATGATCGCGCTGGGGCTGGGCGTGCTGCTGATGGCCAACCGCGCGCAGGCCCGCGCGTGAGCCCGCTGCTGGCACAAATCACCGCCCGCATCGCCGCCGACGGCCCGATCTCGGTGGCCGATTTCATGGCCGAGGCGCTGATGAACCCGGCGCACGGCTATTACGCCACCCGCGATCCCTTCGGCAGGGCGGGCGATTTCATCACCGCGCCCGAGATCAGCCAGATGTTCGGCGAACTGGTCGGCCTTGCGCTGGCGCAATGCTGGCTGGATCAGGGCGCGCCCGCCCCCTTCGCGCTGGTCGAACTGGGGCCGGGGCGCGGCACCCTGATGGCCGATCTTCTGCGCGCCACCCGCGCCGTGCCGGGGTTCCATGACGCCGCCCGCCTGCATCTGGTCGAAACCTCGGCCACCCTGCGCGGCCTTCAGGGCCAGACCCTGCACCCGCATCACCCGGTCTGGCTGGACCGGGCCGAAGATCTGCCCGACCTGCCCTGTTTCGCCGTGGCCAATGAATTCTTCGACGCCCTGCCGATCCGGCAATTCCAGCGCACGGCGGACGGCTGGCAGGAACGGCGCATCGGCCTGCGCGACGGTGCGCTGACCTTCGGGCTGGCCCCGGCCACCCCGCTGCCCGCATTGGCACACCGTCTGACCGACACCAGCCCCGGCGAGCTGGTCGAGATCTGCCCCGCCGCCCCAGGCATCGTCACCGCCCTTGGACAGCGCATCGCCACTCACGGCGGGGCCGCGTTGATGATCGACTACGGCGACTGGCGCTCGCGCGGGGACACGTTGCAGGCCCTGCACGCCCACCAGCCGGTCGATCCGCTGACCGATCCGGGGCAGGCCGACCTGACGGCGCATGTGGATTTCGAAGCCCTCGCCCGTGCCGCGCAAACCGTGCCCGGCCTGACCCACAGCCCGATGGTCCCGCAGGGCGTGTTTCTGGAACGCCTGGGCATCACGCACCGCGCGCAATCGCTTGCCGCCAAGCTGCGCGGCGCACCGCTGGACCAGCACATCGCCGCACATCGGCGCTTGACCCACCCCGAGGAAATGGGATCACTGTTCAAATGCCTCGCCATGATGCCGTCCCACACGGCGACGTTTCCGGGACTGACGACATGACACTTGAAATTCTCACCTCAGACGCGCTCTCCTCGGTAAAACACGGGTTCTTCACCCGTCGCGGCGGGGCGTCCAGCGGCGTGTTCAACGGGCTGAACTGCGGCCTTGGCTCATCCGATCAGGCCGACGCGGTGGACATCAACCGCGCCCGCGTGGCCCGCGCCATGGACGCCCAGCCCGGCACCATGTGGCGGGTGCACCAGATCCATTCCGCCAATGTGGTCATTGCCGAAGGCGATCCGCCCGCCCGGGCCGAGGCCGCCGACGCCATTGTCACCCGCGAACCGGGGCGCGTGCTGTCGATTCTCACCGCCGATTGTGCGCCGGTGCTGTTCTGCGATCCCGATGCCGGCGTGATCGGCGCGGCCCATGCGGGCTGGCGCGGCGCCCTGGCCGGCATTCTCGAGGCGACGCTGGACGCGATGGCGACCCTGGGCGCCCAGCCCACCAACACCATCGCCGTGATCGGCCCGACCATCAGCCAGCGCGCCTATGAGGTCGGCCCGGAATTCATGGATGATTTCATCGCGGAAGACCCGGACAACACGCGGTTTTTCGCGAATGGCGACGGCGACCGCTATATGTTCGACCTGCCCGCCTATGAATTGCATCGGCTGCGCCGCGCCGGGGTGGCTCAGGCCGAATGGATCAGGCACTGCACCTATTCCGACCCGCGCCGCTTCTTCTCGTACAGACGAAGTGTGCATGAAAAGCAGGCAGACTACGGCAGATTGATCTCAACGATCACGCTTTAGGGTATTCCTGACCCAAGTTTGTCGCCGCATTGCAGAAACTGTCTGGAAACTGTTACATCCCCGCGATACGAGGGCACAGTCGGTTAGCGAGTGTCTTTTTACTTCGGTTCCGTGACGAGTGTGTTTGTACCGCGTCCCAGTTCGGTCTGTTCGACCTGTTGGTGAGTAAAAGTAACGCCAGTGTTTTGGCACGGCCCGTCCAACCGTCGTTGGGCGGGCCCCGTTTTTTTCAGACGCAGGTGTCGTGCGCAGCGCGCGTCCGACCGGTCAGGCGGACTGGCTCAACCGATGTTCCAGCACTTCGAAGGGCACGCCGGGTTCTTCCTTGGCGGCGCGGATCACCAGCGAGGTCTTGACGCTGGCCACGTTGTCGGCGGCGGTCAGCTCTCCGGTCAGGAAAGACTGGAAGGTGCTCAGGTCCGGGGCCACGCATTTCAGGATGAAATCGACCTCGCCGTTCAGCATGTGGCATTCGCGGACCAGCGGCCATGACCGGCATTTTTCCTCGAAGGCCGACAGGTCGGATTCGGCCTGCGATTTCAGGCCGACCATGGCAAAGACCTGCACTTCGAAGCCCAGTTCGCGGCCATCCACCTGGGCATGATAGCCTCGGATGAACCCGGCTTCCTCCAGCGTGCGCATCCGGCGCAGACAGGGCGGGGCCGAGATGCCGACGCGCTTGGCCAATTCGACATTGGTCATGCGCCCGTCCGCTTGCAGTTCGGCCAGGATCTTGCGATCGATCGGGTCAAGTTTCGAAGCGGACATCGGATACTCCTTGGTTGCCCGGAACTTAGAGCCTTGGGAATACAGGCGCAATAATATTTCGCCAGACTGCGGCCAGATTTCAGGAAACTTTAAAAATTCCGGCCATCGAAGCTGCGACTTGTTGGGGGTTCCTTCGCCCCGCCGCCCCGCCTATATGCTGCCGGGCAGCAAAGCGGAGACAGGGCATGGCCGACACCAAACACAGCAGGGTTCTTATCATCGGGTCCGGGCCTGCGGGCTATACGGCGGCGGTCTATGCGTCGCGCGCGATGCTGGAACCGGTGCTGGTCCAGGGCATCCAGCCCGGCGGTCAGCTGACGATCACCACCGACGTGGAAAACTGGCCCGGCGAATCCACCATCATGGGCCCCGACCTGATGGTGAAGATGGAAGCCCACGCCCGCGACACCGGGACCGAGATCGTGGCGGACATCATCACTTCGGTCGATCTGTCCAAACGCCCCTTCACCGCGCAGGGCGACAGCGGCACCACCTATACCGCCGACGCGCTGATCCTGGCGACCGGGGCACAGGCCAAATGGCTGGGCCTGCCGTCCGAGCAGAAATTCCAGGGCTTCGGCGTCTCGGCCTGCGCCACCTGTGACGGGTTCTTCTATCGCGGGCAGGACGTGGTCGTGGTCGGCGGCGGCAACACCGCCGTGGAAGAGGCGCTGTTCCTGACCAACTTCGCCTCGAAGGTCACCCTGATCCACCGCCGCGACAGCCTGCGGGCCGAGAAGATCCTGCAGGACCGGCTGTTCAAGAACGACAAGGTCGAGATCCTCTGGGATCACGGCGTCGAGGAAGTTATCGGCACCGAGGATCCGCTGGGCGTCGAAGCGGTGCGCGCCAAGCACGTCAAGACCGGCGAGATCACCGAGGTGCCCTGCAAGGGCTTCTTCGTGGCAATCGGTCACGCCCCGGCGTCAGAACTGGTCAAGGATCAGCTTGATACCCATATGGGAGGCTATGTGGTCACCCAGCCCGACAGCACCGCCACGTCGATCCCCGGCGTGTTTGCGGCGGGCGACCTGACCGACCACATCTATCGCCAGGCTGTCACCAGCGCCGGCATGGGCTGCATGGCCGCGCTAGAGGCCGAGCGTTTCCTTGCCGAGGCCGACGGCTGAACCGGGCGAATGCTTGACGCGGACACGCGGGCAGGGTCGGTTGGACCCTCCCGCCACTAACGAGGCTGGCCCGAACCATCATGCGGTCTTCCAACGCTCATAAGGCTTGCACCCCGGCACGCTTGCGTGGCCGGGCGCTGCTGTCGGCGCTTTGCCTGACCCTGGGCGTTGCCGGGACCGCGCGCGCCGCCTCCATCGTGCCGTCCGAATCCTTCTGCCTGCACGGCTGCGACCTGCCCTCCATCGAAGAACTGGATCAGGGCCGCGAGATCCCGTTGACCATCGACGACAACCCGCTCAGGCTGATCGCCCCGTTCCAGGACTATATCGGCGAGATCGAGGATGACGGCTCGAAGGTGGACAGCGACAGCGAATGGCGCAGCCCGCGCAACACGGGACCGCGCCAGTAGGTCTTTTTCATATTGGAACGCCGTAAACGGCCCTAGTGGACGTTGACCGGCTGCATGTGGTTCTGCCGCGCCAGCACGAAGGCCAGGTTGCGACTGCCGACCAGCGCCAGCCGATCGCCGTTGGACGCATGAACCGCGAACATCTCGGCCTCATCGCCGACCTGGGCGCGCAGATCGTCGGGCAGATCCTTCACCGCCACCGGGCGGACATAGACGATGGACTCATCGGACATGGCAAGGGGATGCGGCGTGTTCATGACGGATCTCCGGTGCTGATCTTGATGCGTTGCAGGACGGTTTCAGGGGCCGAGCGTTTCAGGTCGATGTGCAGCAGCCCGTTTTCCATGGCCGCGCCGTCGACCTCGACCCCGTCGGCCAGCACGAAACTGCGCTGGAACTGGCGCGCCGCGATGCCGCGATGCAGATAGGTGCGCTCGTTGCAATCGTCGGCCTGCCGGCCGCGCACCACCAGCTGGCGGTTTTCCACGGTGATGGCCAGATCATCCTCGCGGAACCCGGCCACGGCCAGGGTGATCCGATACGAAGTTTCCGAGGTCTGTTCGATGTTGTAGGGCGGGTATCCGTCGTTGCCGGTCTTGGCGGTATGTTCCACCAGCCGTTCCAGCTGTTCGAATCCCAAAAGGAACGGATGCGTTCCCAAAGTCAGTTTTGTCATGGACACGTCCTTGCAATAAGCGACTGTGCGAATGCCCCGCAAACGGCGGCATGTTGCAAATATGGGCGCAGCCTCCGCCCGTTGCAAGTCACCGGCGGGCAGCGTCTTTTCACAACCGTGTTTCTTGGGTATGTCTCAGGTCCCAGGGATTTCGCAGGACAGGCAACAGATGAACGCTTTCGGCGAGATGACGCATAACGAGGTCTTGCGGGTGAAGCTTGAAGTGCTCAGGCGCGAGCATCGCGACCTCGACGAGGCCATTCATGCACTGGAAAGCGCGGCGCGCGGCGATCACCTGACCCTGCGCCGCCTGAAAAAGCAGAAACTGCAACTGAAAGACCGGATCCAGAAGATCGAGGACGAGTTGCTGCCCGATATCATCGCCTGACGCCGCCCGCCCCGGACCTTGCAAGGGCGATTGCACCCCGCACCGCAGTCAGTATAGTCGCGGCCCTGCAACCGGGGTCAGAACGCGCGGGGACATCACATGACACAACCCAAGGTCGGCATCATCATGGGCAGCCAATCGGATTGGCCCACCATGAAAGAAGCGGCAAAGATCCTGACCGAACTGGGCGTGCCCTTCGAAACCAAGATCGTTTCGGCGCACCGCACCCCGGATCGCCTGTGGACCTATGGCAAATCCGCCGCCGACCGGGGGCTCAGCGCGATCATCGCCGGGGCTGGCGGCGCCGCCCATCTGCCGGGCATGGTGGCGTCGAAAACCCGCGTGCCGGTGATCGGCGTGCCGGTGCAGACCCGTGCCCTCAGCGGCGTTGATTCGCTCTATTCCATCGTCCAGATGCCCAAGGGTTTCCCCGTGGCCACCATGGCCATCGGTGCCGCCGGGGCCGCCAACGCCGGCCTGATGGCCGCCGCGATCCTGGCGGTCAGCGATCCGGACCTGGCCGACCGGCTGGAGGCGTGGCGCGACGCGCTCTCGGCCTCGATCCCCGAGGAGCCGGTCGATGACTGAAGCCCTGCGCCCCGGCGCCACCATCGGCATTCTCGGCGGCGGCCAATTGGGCCGGATGCTGGCCCTTGCTGCGGCCCGTCTGGGTCTGAAAACCCACATTTATGATCCCGCCCCCGGCGGCCCCGCCGAACAGGTGGCCGACCGCACCACGGTGGCCGCCTATGACGATGCGGCCGCGCTGGAACGCTTCGCCGCAGCGGTGGATGTGGTCACCTATGAATTCGAAAATATCCCGACCTCGGCACTGGACCTGCTTGAGGCGCACCGCCCGATCCGCCCCACCCGCAAGGCGCTGGCGGTGTCGCAGGACCGGATGACCGAAAAGACCTTCCTGCAGGATCTCGGCCTGACTGTCGCCCCCTTTGCGGCCGTGGACAGCGCCGCCGATCTTGAGGCCGCCCTTGGGACCATCGGTGCGCCCGCGATCCTGAAGACCCGCCGCTTCGGCTATGACGGCAAGGGACAGGCGCGCATCATGGCGGCTGCTGAGGCCCCCGCCGCGCTGGACGCCATGGCCGGTGCCCCGGCGATTCTGGAAGGCTTCGTCGATTTCACCCATGAGGTCTCGGTCATCGGCGCCCGCGCCCTTGACGGGGCCGTCGCCTGTTTCGATCCGGGCGAAAACCTGCACGAAGGCGGCATCCTGCGCACCACCACCGTGCCCGCGCGCCTGTCCACCGCCCAGCGCACCGATGCAGTGCTGTTGGCGGGCCGCATCCTGAACGCCCTCGACTACGTCGGCGTCATGGGGGTGGAGCTGTTCGTGACCCCCGCCGGGCTGGTGGTCAACGAGATCGCGCCGCGCGTCCACAACTCCGGCCACTGGACCCAGAACGGCTGCGTGGTCGACCAGTTCGAACAGCACATCCGCGCCGTGGCGGGCTGGCCGCTGGGCGACGGGTCGCGCCATGCCGACGTGGTGATGGAAAACCTGATCGGCGACGAGGCCGAGCGCTGGCCCGAGATCGCCACCGACCCCACCGCCGCGCTGCATCTCTATGGCAAAGCCGAGGCCCGGCCGGGTCGCAAGATGGGCCATGTGAACCGCGTGGTGACAGGCTGAGACGGCTGGCAGGCGCAGCCATACGCCTGCCATACCTTTTCCAGACGCGTTCCAGCCCCGGTTTTCGGCCTCAACCGACCAGAAACCGCGCGGCCAGCGGCCCGGTCAGATAAGTCAGCCGCCCCGCCGCAAGGGTCGCACCGACCCGCCCGGTGGCCGGATCGACAATCACCAGGTCGGCCCGCTTTCCGGGCGCGATCACGCCGCGATCTTCCAGCCCCAGCATCCGCGCCGGTCCTTCCGAGACCAGGTTCCACGCCGCTGCAAAGGGCAGGATGCCAAGCGCTTCCAGCGCCCAGACCGCCTTGCGCAGCGCCGGATAGTGATAGTCCGAAGCCAGCGCATCGCACAGCCCCTGCGCAATCAGGTCCCGCGCGCTGGCCTTGCCCGCATGGCTGGCCCCGCGCACCACGTTGGGGGCGCCCAGCACGATGCCATCGCCCCCGGATCGGGCCTCGGACGCGGCAGCGACGGTCTCGGGAAACTCGGCGATCCGCACCCCGCGCGCCCGGTGACTGCGCCGCGCCTCTGCCGTGGCGTCGTCATGGCTGGACAGGGCAATTCCCTTTTCTGACAGGCGTTTACACAGGCTGTCCAGCGCGGCAGGCACCGCATCAGCCTGGCGATGCAGCCGCTGCATCAGCGCCAGATGCGCCTGAGGCGACCGCCCGCTTTTTAGCGCGGTGCCGGTCAGGCGGGGCGGCGTGCGACCCGCGACCAGACGGTCATGCGGCAGGTGATCATTCAGCCCCACATAGGGGATCCCGACCCGGTCGATCAGCGCTTCGGCGGCCGCGAAGGCCTCAAGGAAATGCGTTTCCAGCCGCAGCTGCAGGCGCAGGTCGGTGGCCAGCGCCGGGGCCTCGGCCTGCCACGCGGCCACCAGCCGTTCCGCCGCCTGCGGCGACCGCAACCCGCCCTCCCAGCTGTAGAACTGCGCCATCACGGCGGTGGTGATCCCGTTGGCGGCCAGTTCGGCCTCGAAGGCCACCAGCCCGTCGCCCATGTCCGGCACGCCGCCCCGGCGGGCGGCCACATGGCGTTCGAACCCGTCGCCATGAAGGTCCACGATCCCCGGCAGCACGCGCCAGCCGCGCAGGTCCACACACCGCGCAATCCCCGATGGTGAAACGATTTTCCCGGCACTGACCCCGAAATCACAGGCCTGCAATTGCCCGCCCCACAGCACCTCGGCCCCGGTGAAATTCATCACGATCCCTGTCATGGCCCTCCCCTGCCCCGGCGGCGGCGGCGGATCAAGCCCTTTCCCACAGGATCCCGAACCGCTAGGCAAGGCGCATGTCACCGCCCCGCCTTGCCACTCGCGCGATCCTTCTGCATCGCGGCGCCGTCTTGCTGGTCAATGCCTTCCCCGATGGGCAAAGCGACCTGTGGTGCCTGCCCGGCGGCGGTGTCGAGACCGGGCAATCACTGACCGAGACCCTGCGGCGCGAGGTCCATGAGGAAACCGGGCTGGTCGTCGAACCCGACGGGATCTGTCATGTCTCGGAATTCCACAACGCCGCGACGGGATTTCACCAGGTGGAGTTGTTCTTCCGCGCCCGCATCCTGTCGGGCGACCCGCTGGCGCCCTGGACCGATCCGGCGGGCGTGGTGACGCAGCGGTGCCTGGCGACGCCCGATGACCTGTCGCGCCTGCGCTTCAAGCCCGACATCCTGCCCGAGCTGGCCTTCGGCCCGCCCCGGCCCGAGATCAGCCCCGGCGCGCTGGAGCCGATGGTGCGGTGATCGCCAGTCCGACGCCGCCCAGCACCAGCACCGAGGCCGCCAGCAGCCGCAGCGTCACCGGCTCGGCCAGCAACAGCGCGCCCCCGGCCATGGCGATCACCGGCACCGTCAGTTGCACCACCCCCGCCGCCGAAGCCGTCAGCCGGGGCAGAACCGTGTACCACAGGGCATAGCCCAGACCCGAGGTCACGGCCCCCGACACCACGGCCAGCGCCACCCCCGGTGCGGTCACCGCATCGGGCAGCAGCAGCACCACCAGCCCCGCGGGCAAGGCAGCCAGAAGGAAGCTCGCCGCCGTGCTGGCCAGCGGATCGCGCGCCCCGCGTCCGCGCAGCGAATAGATGCCCCAGCCCACAGCCGCTACGACCATCAGCGCAGCCCCCATCAACGACGGCGGCGCCGCCCCGCCGGGCCAGAGCAGCCAGACCAACCCCGCAAAGGCCACGCCCGCCCCCAGCCAGCGCTGCGCGGCAATGCGGTCGCCGCCCAGAACGCTGCCCGCGAACATGGTGATCTGAACACCGCCGAACAGGATCAATGCGCCGAACCCGGTGTCCAGCGTGACATAGGCAAAGGAAAATCCCAGCATGTAGGCAGTCAGCGCCAGCGCATTGGCGGCGCTGAACCGTGGGCGCAGACGGGACCAGCCGCCGTTGACCAGCACCAGAAACCCCAGCATGGCCGCCCCGGCGCCGGTGCGGATGGCGGCGAAACTGGCCGGTCCCATCCCGGCCTCGGTCAGGGCCATGCGGTTCAGCACCGAATTGGCCGCAAAGGCCAGCATGGTCAGGGCCACCAGCCCTGCAAGACGGCCCATCAAACCTGCGCGAACGGGTCGGGATAGATCAGCACCGCCTCGGCCCCGGCGGTTTGCGGAGCGATGGGATACAGGCCGGTGTATTGCGCGGGATAGGGCGTCGTCAGTTCTGCCGGTCCATCGAACACGAAGCCGAACTTGGCGTAGAAATCCGGGTCGCCCACCACCACGATCGCCTTGAAACGGGCTTGTCGGGCGGCATCGGCGGCATAGCGGACCAGTTCAGACCCGATGCCACCGCCCTGCGCCTCGGTCCGCACGCTGAGCGGCGCCAGCGCCAGCCAGCCCTCGGGGGACGACAGGTGCGACAGGCAGATATGCGCCACCAGCCCGCCCTCGTCCTCGGCCACCATTTCAAACGCCACATTCCCGCCATCGCGCAAGCCCTGGATAAGCTGCGCCTCGTTGCGCTGCCGAAACACGTTCACGACAAGCACCGAAATGTTGGTGTGGTCGGCCTCGGTGGCCGGGCGGATCTTGATCATCGGGGGACAGTCCAATCTTCTGTGATCCCGATAGAACCCCACGGGCGCGGCTTTGACAACACCCGCAGGGTCCGACCCATCAGCGGGCGGCCCCCAACCGGCTGAGCCGGGCAAAGAGCGGTGCCATCATCGCGCCCAGCCCAAGGAAAACCAGCGCGAACCAGCTAAGCCAGCCCAGCACCGGGATCAGCGCCACAAGCCCGGCAATCAGCGCGCCAAGGGCTGCCAGCCCGGCCTTTTCGGCAACCCCGTCGGGGATCTCGCGGCCCGCCAGTTGCCACAGGCCCACGCCCAGAACATAGCTGCCCGCCACGTATCCGGCGGCGATCAGAACCACGGTCAGGGCGATGGCCACCGGCACCAGAAGCAGCCCGACAAGGGTCATGGCCAGCACCAGCACCGCGCCGATCAGGGCCGACATGGCGACGAACCCGGCCAGGATCGACCGCCCAGGTGCGGCCAGTGCCCGCATCCGCACCGCCGCCACGCGGTCAGGTGCCACCACGACAGCCAGTGCCGCGGCCAGCGCCACGATCACCACGCCGATCAGGAAGCTGCGCAGCATGGCGCCAAAGCCCTCGCCGGCCATCTCGCGCATGTCCATGGGGGCTTCGATATCGGGATGATCCTCGATGTCGCGGATGCTGACCCGGTCGGGGCTGGCGACCGAAGACGGCACGGTGATTTCGTCAGGATCGTCGGCATAGAGCGTCAGCGTGCCATCGACGCGTGCGCCGCTGCCGAAAGAGACCGAATCGACGGTCAGCACCGCATCGCCCGCGATGGCGCCATCCAGTTGCAGATCCGCCGCCGCAATCAGAACGGCCCCGCCGATATCCCCGCTCAGCACCATCTCCGAGGCCATGGCCCGCAGGTTGCCGCCAATCCTGCCCGACACGGTGATCTCGGCCGCCGTCAGGCTGGCCGACCCGCCCACCGGGGCGGCCAGATCGATGACATAGCCCATCCCGTAGGCCGCACCCTCGACCGGAGCATCCAGACGCAGGCTGCGTCCGGCGGAATGCAGACTGCCGCCCACCGGCCCGGTGATCGTGATCCGCTCTCCGGCCGCGAAAAGATCGGCCGCAACCGGGGCTGTCTGGCTGACCACCCGACCGGCGGTATAGGTGTCGCCGCCCAGGCTGAAGCTCTGGTTGTCCTGCGCCAGGGCCGGGGCGGCGATCAGAAGGGCAAGGGAAGAAACAAGAAGGGGTTTGAGCATCGAATGCCTCCGCAACAATAGGTCTGTTGCTTCTCACATGAGGCCGATGTCAGTCCCGTGACAAGGGCTGTGTTCGGTTTTCCGCCGCCAATGCCTGTCGGATCAGGATGCAGACCACCTGCGCCGGGGACATGCCCCAGTCGCGGGCCAGCGTGGCGACCCGCGCGCGCGCCGGTCGCGGCAGTTGCAAGGCGCGGCAGGGCGCTTGCGGCAGGGCAGGAAGCGCGGGCACCTCGGGCGGGTGGCGCAGACCGGCCTCGACCAGCACCCGAACCGTATCCATCAGCCGCCGGGTCGATCCGGGGCGGCGATGGGCGCGCACCGCGCGCCACACATCCGGCGGCAGGGTCAGCGCAATGGCGCGGCGGAGGTCCTTACGGGACATGGCGGTCTGGTGTCGATGATGGCATCCGATGGCTCCCCTCGGGCAGGATGATGCGCCCCGCACGAAAAAGGGGGCCGCACGTGGCGACCCCCTTCCTTATCACTGCGATGGGCAGATCTTACATCATGCCGCCCATGCCGCCCATGTCGGGCATGCCGCCACCGGCCGCGCCTTCTTTGGCGGGGATGTCGGCAACCATGGCCTCGGTGGTGATCAGCAGACCAGCGATCGAGGCTGCGTCTTCCAGAGCGGTCCGCACGACCTTGGCCGGGTCAATCACGCCGAACGCGAACATGTCGCCATATTCTTCGGTCTGCGCGTTGAAGCCGAAGGTCGGGTCGTCGCTTTCGCGGACTTTCCCGGCAACCACGGCACCGTCAACACCGGCGTTCTCGGCAATCTGGCGCAGCGGCGCTTCGATGGCCTTGCGAACGATCGAGATACCGGCGTTCTGGTCGCTGTTGGCACCCTTGAGGTCGATCAGAGCCTTGCCAGCCTGAACAAGCGCGACACCGCCGCCCACGACAACACCTTCCTGCACGGCAGCACGGGTTGCGTTCAGGGCGTCATCGACGCGATCCTTGCGCTCTTTCACTTCCACTTCGGTCATGCCACCAACGCGGATCACGGCAACACCGCCAGCCAGTTTGGCCACGCGCTCTTGCAGCTTCTCGCGGTCGTAGTCGCTGGTGGTTTCCTCGATCTGCTGACGGATCTGGCTGACCCGTGCTTCGATCTCGGCTTTCTCGCCATTGCCATCGACGATGGTGGTCTCGTCCTTGGTGATCTGGATCTTCTTGGCGGTGCCAAGCATGTCCATGGTGACGCTTTCCAGCTTCATGCCCAGATCTTCCGAGATCACCTGGCCGCCGGTCAGGATCGCGATGTCCTGCAGCATGGCCTTGCGGCGATCGCCGAAGCCCGGTGCCTTGACGGCTGCGATCTTCAGACCGCCGCGCAGCTTGTTGACCACGAGGGTGGCCAACGCTTCGCCTTCCACGTCCTCGGCAATGATCAGCAGCGGCTTCTGCGACTGGATCACGGATTCCAGCAGCGGCACCATCGGCTGCAGCGACGAGAGTTTCTTCTCGTGCAGCAGGATCATGCAGTCTTCCAGCTCGGCGATCATCTTGTCCGGGTTGGTGACGAAGTAGGGCGACAGGTAGCCACGGTCGAACTGCATGCCTTCGACGACATCAGTTTCGGTTTCCAGGCCCTTGTTCTCTTCGACGGTGATGACACCCTCGTTGCCGACCTTCTGCATCGCATCGGCGATCTGGCGGCCGATTTCGGGCTCGCCGTTGGCCGAGATGGTGCCGACCTGGGCAACTTCATCGCTGTCCTTGACGACGCGCGACGCGGCCTTGATCTGCTCGACGACCTTCGAGGTGGCCAGGTCGATACCGCGCTTCAGGTCCATCGGGTTCAGGCCGGCCGCAACCTGCTTGAGGCCTTCCTTGACGATGGCCTGGGCCAGAACGGTGGCGGTGGTGGTGCCGTCGCCGGCTTCGTCATTGGTGCGCGATGCAACTTCGCGAACCATCTGGGCGCCCATGTTCTCGAACTTGTCTTCCAGTTCGATTTCCTTGGCGACCGAAACACCGTCCTTGGTGATGCGCGGCGCGCCGAACGACTTGTCCAGGACCACGTTGCGGCCTTTCGGGCCCAGGGTCACTTTCACGGCGTCGGCCAGGACGTTGACGCCCTTCAGCATGCGGGAACGGGCGTCAGCGCTAAACTTAACGTCTTTTGCAGCCATGTGTCTTGCTCCTTGATGGAATAGGTTGGGAAGGTCGGGCCCGGCGGCCCGGAAGCGATCCGCTTAGGCGATGATGCCCAGGATGTCGCTTTCCTTCATGATCAACAGCTCTTCGCCGTCGATGGTGACTTCGGTGCCCGACCATTTGCCGAACAGAACCTTGTCGCCTTCGCTGACAGCCATCGGGATCAGCTCTCCGCTGTCCTTGCGGGCGCCTTCGCCACACGCGACAACAACGGCTTCGGCCGGCTTTTCTTTGGCGCTTTCGGGAATGATCAGGCCGCCTGCAGTCTTATCATCGGATTCGACGCGACGCACCAGAACGCGGTCATGAAGCGGTTTGAATGCCATCTCTGAGGCTCCTTGCTCAGTTAGTTTCTGTATTATCACTCAGTAGTGGCGAGTGATAACGAGACGGAGATAGAGAGCGTGCAATCCCGAGTCAAGGCAATCGGAAGAAAGTTTCGCGCCAGCCTCCGGTCAGGTCGGAAATTGCGCGGCGAAGGCGGTCACGGCCTCGGGCGGCAGCGACCAGTCACACACCAGCCGCGCCATCAGCAGCGCCTCTTCGGGGCCGCCGTCCAGCGTGCCGTCCCACAGATAGTACTGCGCCCCGGCGTTTAAAAGGTGGCGGTGCCAGGCGCGTGGCCAGCGGGCGAACACGGCGTTGGTTTCCACCGGGAAACAGATCTCGACCCCCGGCACATGGTGCAGCCGGTCCGCCAGATCGCGGGCCGAGCCATTCGCCCTCCGCGCCAGGTCGCGCCACAGATCGCCCTCAAGATAGGCCTGCATCTGCGCGGCCAGATAGCGATGCTTGGAAAACAGATGCGCGCCGCGCTTGCGGCGAAGCTCGAACTCCCAGGCGTGGGCGGGATCAAAGAAGATCACCGCCTCGACCCCCAGAAGGCCGTTCTTGGTGCCGCCGAAGCTGACGGCATGGATGCCCGCCTTCCAGGTCATCTCGGCCGGGGTGCAGCCCAGATGCTCCAGCGCATTGGCAAAGCGCGCGCCGTCCAGATGCACGGGCAGACCACGGGCGCGGGCCATCGCGGTGAGTTCGGCCAGTTCGGCCAGGGTGTAGACGGTGCCGGATTCGGTGGCCTGCGTCAGGGTCAGCGGTCCGGGCTGCACCCCGTGCACCCCCCGTTTGCCCGCCTTGTCCAGCGCCGATGCCAGCGCGTCGGGCCGGATCTTGCCCTGCGGGGCATCGACCCATGTCAGCTTGGCGCCGCCGGTAAAAAACTCGGGCGCGCCGCATTCGTCTTCGTCCACATGGGCAGCTTCGGCGCAGAATACCGTCTGCCAGGGCTGACCCAAGACCGACAAGGCCAGGGCATTCGCGGCGGTGCCGGTGCCCACAAGATAGACAGCGGCGTCGGGGGCTTCGAAGACATCGCGGATTTTCGCCACCACCTGTGCGGTCAGCGGATCGGCACCATAGCCGGGCATATAGCCTTCATTGGCGCGGCTCAGGGCCTCCAGCACCGTGGGATGGGCGGGGCCGGCATTGTCGGATGCGAAATACATCAAAGATCCTCGATAATGTGGTCTTCCCAATCGTCTTCATCGACTTCGAATTCCGGCACCGTCCAGCCCCGCACCGACTGGCCGGCCTCGTGCACCGACTCGGCGCGCCCGGACACCAGCGGATGCCAGTCGGGCAGTTGATCGCCCTGCTGCAACAGGCGATAGGCGCAGGTCGCGGGCATCCAGTAGGCGTTCTTGGCCAGCGTCTGCGGGGTCAGGAACACGCATTCGGGCACGAATTGCCGGCGAATGTCGTATTGGGCGCAGCGGCAGGTCTGATCGTCGAGCAACCGGCAGGCCACGCGGGTGAAGGCGACTTCACCGGTGTCGGGATCTTCCAGCTTGTTCAGGCAACACTTGCCGCAACCGTCGCACAGGGCTTCCCACTCGTGCGGGGTCAGCTGGGACAGCTTGAACCGCTCCCAGAAACGGGGGCGCAGGCCGGTGCGGCGAATCGGATCGTCAGACATCGCGCGACCCTAGCCTTGCTGCCCAGAAAGAAAAACTGTCATCCCCAGGCGGCCAGGATGCCGCGGGCACGGGCGCTGTCGGCATCCATCTGCGCGACCAGGGCTTCGATCCCGTCGAACTTCCGCTCGGGCCGCAGATAGTCGACCAGCGCCACCGACAGTTCGGCGCCATAAAGATCGCCGGCGAAATCGAACAGATGGGTTTCCAGATTGGCGCGGTTTTCGCCAAACATGGGGCGCACCCCCATCGAGGCAACGCCGCCGTAGCTGCCCGAATGGGCACCGTCCAGAACCTCGACCTGCACCGCGTAGACGCCAAATTTCGGCGGGTGCAGCCCGTCGATGGACATGTTCGCGGTGGGATAGCCCAGGTTGCGGCCACGCTTTGCGCCGTGCAGCACCGGGCCGTCGATGCGGTGCCAATGGCCCAGCATCGCCTTGGCATCGCGGGGGCGGCCTTCGGACAGGGCGGTGCGGATCGCGGTCGAGGACACCGGCACCCCGGCGGCTTCGAACTGCATCAACTCGGCCACGGTGACGCCGAACCCGAAGTCGCGCCCCAGCGCCACCAGGTCCTCGGCGGTTCCGGACCGGCCCTTGCCAAAGCGGAAATCAGCCCCCACCACAACGTGGCGCAGCCCCAGCCCGACAGCCACGACCTGCTGGGCGAACTCTCGCGCCGACAGCGACGCCAGCGTTTCATCGAAGCTGATCTGATACAGGTGCCGCACGCCGATCTTCTGCAACCGGTGGGCCTTGGCGGCGGCGGTCATCAGGCGGAAGGGCGGGGCGTCGGGGGCGAAGAACTCGCGCGGGTGGGGTTCGAAGGTCAGCACGCCCAACGGCGCGCCGATCTTGTCACCGGCCTGCCGGGCCAGTTCCATCACCGCCCGGTGGCCCAGATGCACACCATCGAAATTGCCGATCGCGGCACTTGCCCCGCGGTCGGCATCGCCCAGTCCAGAGTAAGAGCGGTGAAGGCGCATCCGGGTGTCCGTGGATCAGCCGCGCGACGGCGCCAGAACCAGCGCCTCGCCCTGGACCACGGTCTTGCCGCCGACTTCGGCCAGGCAATCGAAGGTCACGCGCCGTTTCTCGCGGTTGATCTCGCGCACGGTGACGGTGGCGGTCACCTCGGCGCCCAGCATGACCGGGGCGCGGAATTTCAGGTTTTGGCCCATGTAGATGGTGCCGTGGCCGGGAATGCGCTCTCCCAGCAGGGCCGAGAACAGGCTGCCCACCAGCATCCCGTGCGCAATGCGGCCACCGAACATCGACGCCTGCCCCGTGGCCTCGTCCAGGTGGATCGGGTTGCGGTCTTCGCTGACCTCGGCGAAGGAACGGACTTCGGCATCGCCGATGACCTTTGTCAGGCTGCGGGACATGCCCACTTCCAGATCCTCGATGTAGATTGTACCGATTTCGTCGTCGCGCATGAGAGATCCTCCATTTCGATCGTCAGTCTGGCTTAGACCCCTGCCCGCTGCCAGCAACGCGTCGCGTCACCGCAGCAGCCCGATGGCATAGGCGGGCGAGGTCCGAATCTCGTTCAGATACGCGGAAAGACGCTCAGGGTCAGGCTGGCCGTTGGTGCCGGTCTGCTCGGCGGCCAGACCGCCGGTCACGAACAGCACGTCGAAATCCTCGGCCATGCCCCCGGCCACATCGGTGTTCGGCCCATCGCCGATGACCAGAACGCGGTCGTCGGGGATGCGATCCAGAAGTGCCAGCCGCCGTCGCGCCAGATCGTAGATCGGCGGATGCGGCTTGCCGAAATACAGGCTTTGGCCGCCCATTTCGGTGTAAAGCTCGGCCAACGCCCCGGCGCAGAAAATGCGGGTATGGCCCTTGTCGACCACCACGTCGGGGTTGGCGCACAGCAGTTTCAGCCCCTTGGTCTTGGCCAGCAGAAGCTGCGCGCGGTAGTCTTCCGGGGTTTCGGTGGCATCATCCACCAGCCCGGTGCAGGCGATACCCTCGGCCTCGTCCAGCGGCACCAGTTCCACGGTGGACTCCAGATCTTCGGGCAACTCGGTAAAGAAGGTCAGGTCCCGTTCGGGGCCCATGTGGTAGACCTTCTTGCCGATGATCCCGCGCATCATGGCCGCCTGGGCGCTGTCGCCCGAGGTGATCACGTCATCCCAGCAGTCGCGCGGCGTGCCCAACCCGTCGAGCTGTTCCACGACCAGCGGCTTGGGACGGGGAGCGTTGGTCAGAAGGATGACCCTGCCGCCCTTGGCCCGGAAGCCCTGCAACGCGGCGACCGCCTCGGGAAACACCTCGACCCCGTTGTGCAGGCAGCCCCAGAGATCGCAGAGGACAGCATCGTAACGGTCTTGAACCTCGGCAAGCGTGCGGATGATTTCAGTCATGGGGTCTCCTGACAGACGCGGGCAACGGAACGGTACGCCGGTCTTGTGTCATGTCCGGGCGGGTCTGACCAGTCCGGGCTGTGCGCGGCCCGGTCGATGAAAAAGGGCGCCCGCAGGCGCCCGATCCCGTTTTCCGAAGGTGGCTTACAGGGCCAGGTTCGGGATGATCTGCTTCTTGCGGCTCATGATGCCGGGCAGGACCACGCTGTCACCCGAAACGGTGGCGCCGAAGCTTTTCTCGGCCACGGCTTTCACGGTGTCGTTGGGCACCAGCAGGGTGGCTTCTTCCTTGATGATGTCCACGACAAACAGCAGAACCTCGTCCACGCCGTCTTCCTTGGCCACTTCGGGCATCGACGCGATCAGGCTGGCCTTGCGGCCCAGCGGGATCTCGGGCGCGGTGGTTTCCAGAACCGAAACGCGGAAGTTGGTGCCGCCGACTTCGTATTTCTTGCTGTCCATGCGGATCAGCTCGGCGTCCGAGAAGGCCGAAACGTCGGATTTGGCGGCGAACATTTCCGCAGCATAGGCCGAGATGTCGACGCCCAGGTCGGTGGCCAGCGATTGTGCCAGCGCCTTGTCGGCATCGGTGGTGGTCGGCGAGCGGAATTCCAGCGTGTCGGACAGGATGCACGACAGCATCGCACCCTTGATGTTTTCCGGCATCTTGGCGGCGTCATCGCCCATCAGGTCATGCATGATGGTCACGGTGCAGGCCACCGGGCGCACGGTGATGTTGATCGGGCCGCTGGTTTCCAGGCCGCCGACCAGCTTGTGATGGTCGATGATTTCCAGAATGTCGGCGCTACCGATGCTGGCGGGCAGTTCGGCGGGGTTGTTGGTGTCGACGATGACCACCTGATCGCCCGCCGCCACGTCGGCGATGATCTCGGGCTTGTCCAGGCTCCAGCGCTCCAGAACGAAAGCGGCTTCGGTGTTGGGCTCACCCAGCAGCTTGGCTTCGGCGGGGGTGCCCTTGATTTCGGACAGGTACCAGGCCCAGATCAGCGGGGCGCCGGTGGAGTCGGTATCGGGGGCCATATGGCCGAAGACCTTGATCGTCATGTCATCAAATCCATCTTTTCGGGGTTTTGCGCGGCTTATAGGCGCCTAGGCGGCGCCCTGTCACTGACTCGGGACGGGGTGTTTCGCCGCAGAGGCCCGGGTGTTGCTGCATTGCAGCGTAAATCTGGTGCCCGGTTCATGAAAACGCGACAGAAGTGTTGGTTTCGGGCCGTTCTGGTGCTAAGCGACCGGCGAACCCGTAACCCTCCCCGCTCAAGGACGCTGCCATGCCCTCTCTCGTGGAGCCGAAGCTCATTTCGGGCAATGCCAACAAATCGCTCGCCACGGCCATCGCCCGGCGGATCTCCATGCACCGGGGGATGAACATCAACCTGATCAACACCCGTGTCGAACGGTTCAACGATCAGGAGATCTTCGTCGAGGTCTACGAGAACGTCCGCGGCGAGGATATGTTCATCATCCAGCCGACATCGAACCCGGCGAACGACAACCTGATGGAGCTGATGATCATGGCCGACGCGCTGAAGCGGTCGTCGGCGGGGCGGATCACGGCGGTGATCCCCTATTTCGGATACGCCCGGCAGGATCGCCGCACCAAGGCGCGCACCCCGATTTCGGCCAAACTGGTGGCGAACCTTCTGGAAGAGGCCGGGATCGAGCGGGTTCTGACGATGGATCTGCACGCCGCGCAGATCCAGGGCTTCTTCGATGTGCCGGTGGACAACCTCTATGCCTCGCCGGTCTTCGCGCTGGACATCAAGCACCAGTTCGACGGCGGGCTGGACAACGTGATGATCGTGTCGCCCGACGTGGGCGGCGTGGCCCGCGCCCGTGAATTGGCGCAGCGGATCGGATGCCCCCTGTCGATCGTGGACAAACGCCGCGAAAAGCCCGGCGAAGTGGCCGAGATGACAGTGATCGGCGATGTCAGCGGCAAGAAGTGCATCATCGTGGATGACCTGTGCGACACCGCCGGCACCCTGTGCAAGGCCGCGAGCGTGCTGATGGATGCAGGCGCCACCGAGGTACATTCCTACATCACCCATGGCGTGCTGTCCGGCCCGGCGGTCGAACGGATCACCAATTCGGTCATGAAGAGTCTTGTCATCACCGACACCATCGAACCGACAGCCGAGGTCAAGGCCGCGCCGAACATCCGCATCGTGACCACAGCACCGATCTTCGCCCAGGCGATCCTGAACATCTGGAGCGGCACTTCGGTGTCGTCGCTGTTCGAAACCAGCACCCTTGGCCCGATCTATGAAGGTCTTTACCCGCAGGACTAGATATCCTTAGTAGCCAGACGGTTGACCAAGGGTTAGCCTTCCCCAAGATCAACGGGGGAGGCCGATATGCTGTTCGTGACAAACCGGGTGCCGGACGAGGGATTGAAAACCACGCTGGGGCGAAACTGCACGTTCAGCCCGGCCAACAATGCCGTCTGCAACGCCACGTTCTTCTGCCGGCGCGAAGCCAGCGGCGCCACCATCGAAATCGGCTCGGCGGCCCTGTTTCAGGCCCTGAAGGATGCCAAGGCCGAACATATCCTGTTCTTCATCCACGGCTTCAACACCAGCCCCAAGGCGGCGTTGAACCGGGCCGCGCAGTTGCAAGAGTTCTGCGACCGCAAGGAGAAGGACAAGGTGCTGGTGCTGCCGTTCCTCTGGCCCACCGATGACGACAGCGCCCTGCTGATCCTGAACGACTATGTCGATGACCGCCATTCGGCGCAGCTCAGCGGCGGCGCCTTCGCGCGGGTTCTGGCCAAACTGATCGCCATGTCCGGCGACCCGGCCGAGTTCGAAAAGAAATTCAGCGTCTGTGCCCATTCCATGGGCAACCGCGTCCTGCGCGAAACCCTGCTGTTCTGGAAAGAGGCATTTCTGGTGGGCGCCGTGCCGGAAGTCTTCCAGCACAGCTTCCTGGCGGCCGCCGACATCCCCTGTCAGGATCTGGAGTTCGGGCAGGAAGGCGAAATCCTCGCCCAGGCCTCGCGCAACGTGGTGATCTATTACGCCGACAGCGATCTGGCCCTGAAAGCCAGCGCCCTGGTCAATCACCAGCCCAACGCCCTGCCCCGCAGGCTGGGCACCGCCGGACCGCGCGCCATGTCACGGGTGGCCGACTGGGTGTTCAGCCTCGATTGCTCGGCGGTGGCGCGGAAATACGACAAGAAGCGCGGGCACGTCTATTTCCTGAACTCGCATTCGGGCAAGAACACGCCCGGCAAGGTGGCCAAGCACATGATCAACACGCTGCTGGTCGACGAGGTTCTGGCCGACGCGCTGGGGTTCCGCACCGGGCGGCTGAGCTGACCGGGCGGCGCCGGCGCGCCACCCGCAGGGGCCGGATCAGGCTGCGGCAATCATTTCCGACTGGCGGACGATGACCTCGGCCTGCTTGATCGAGGCGATGTCCACCAGACGGCCCTTGTAGACCGTGGCGCCTTCACCGTTGGCCTTGGCCTGTTCCATCGCGGCAAGGATCTCGCGCGCTTCGGTGACGGCGGCCTCGGACGGGGTGAAAACCTCGTTCGCCAGCGCGATCTGCTTGGGATGGATGGCCCATTTGCCCACCATGCCCAGCGTCGCCGACCGCAGCGCCTGCGCGCGATAGCCCTCGTCATCCGAGAAATCACCGAACGGGCCGTCGACCGGCAACAGGCCATGGGTGCGGCAGGCGGCGACGATGGCGGTCTGGGCCCAGTGCCACGGGTCGGACCAATGCTTCACGCCCTCGCGCAGCATGTAATAGTTTTCCTGCGTGCCGCCGATACCGGTGGTCTGCATCCCCATCGAGGCCGCGAAATCGGCCGCACCCAGGCTCATCGCCACAAGGCGGGGCGAGGCGGCGGCGATGGCTTCCACATGCGCGATGCCAGCGGCACTTTCGATGATAACCTCGAAGTTGATCTTCTTCTTGCGGCCCTTGGCGGCTTCGATGGCGGTGACCAGCGCGTCCACGGCATAGATATCCTCGGCACAGCCGACCTTGGGGATCATGATCTGGTCAAGCCGCTCATCGGCCTGTTCCAGCAGGTCGACCACGTCGCGGTACCAGTACGGCGTGTCCAGCCCGTTGATCCGAACGCTCAGGGTCTTGGTGTTCCAGTCCACGGCACCGATCGCCTCGATCGCCTGCGCGCGGGCCATGTCCTTGTCAGAAGGCGCTACCGAATCCTCAAGATCGATGTTGATCACATCCGCCGCACTGGCCGCCATCTTGGCGAACAGCTTGGGATTCGACGCCGGACCGAACAACTGGCACCGGTTGGGACGCGCGACGGGCTGGGGCTGAAGACGGAAACTCATGAGCGGACCTCTTGGCAAGGAAATTGCGGACGATGTTGTCAGCTTGTTAGGATATTGCGTAACCTTCTTCAATCCTTGATTTGCGGGTGCAGCATTTTGCGAATCTCTTACCCGGTTCTTTCGGATTTCAAACCGCACATTTTCTAATCATCGGGATAATTACCGATTATTTCCAGTATTTGCGGATATTTTCCGAACTCAATCTCTGCTGCCCCTGCAAAAATCGGAAAAACACCGCGCCCGCATCGGCTAGGCAGAACCAATTGCTGAATGGGAGCACACAATGATCAAGACGCCGTATCTGCTGTTTCTGGGCGACGCGCCCGACGGTCTGGCCGCGAAGGTTGCGCAGGGCATCAAGGACTGGCGTCCCGAGTTCGCCATCGGCCAGTACCGCCTGCCGGGCTGCAAGGCTGATCTGGGCCTGCCCGACCTGACCCTTGAAGAAGCCCGCGCCAAGGGGGTTGAAACCGTGGTCATCGGCGTCGCCAACCGTGGCGGCATCATCGGTGAAAGCTGGCGGACCTTCCTGCTGGAGGCCATCGCGGCCGGCTTCGATCTGGCCAGCGGGCTGCACACCCTGCTGAACAATTATCCCGATCTGGTGCGCGCCGCCCAGACCCACGGCACCGCCCTGCATGACGTGCGGGTGCCCGGGATCGACTATCCCATTGCCAACGGCGTCAAGCGCAGCGGCAAGCGCTGTCTGGCTGTCGGCACCGATTGCTCGGTCGGCAAGATGTACACGGCTTTGGCGATGGAAGCCGACATGCGCCAGCGCAACATGAACGCCAGTTTCCGCGCCACCGGCCAGACCGGCATCCTGATCACCGGCGGCGGCGTTCCGCTGGATGCGGTGGTGGCCGACTTCATGGCAGGATCCATCGAGCACCTGACGCCTGACAACGATCCCGACCACTGGGATCTGATCGAAGGACAGGGCAGCCTGTTCCACGTCTCCTATTCCGGGGTGACCATGGCGCTGATCCACGGCGGCCAACCCGACGCGCTGATCCTGTGCGACGAGCCCACCCGGCCCCACATGCGCGGCCTGCCCGACTATACCGCGCCGTCGCTGGAAACCCTGCGCGACACCGCGCTGGCGCTGGCGCGTGTGGCGAACCCGGCCTGCAAGGTGGTCGGCATCTCGATCAACACGCAGCATCTGTCCGAAGCCGACGCACTGGCGCATATGGCCGAGGTCGAGGCGCGGATGGGCTTGCCCACGGTGGACCCGTTCCGGCAAGGTGCGGCACGATTGGTCGACGCCCTGGAAGGGATCTGATGGACATCTCGGTACACTACGACACGTTTCAACTGGCCGAGGTCTTCACCATCTCGCGCGGCTCGCGGACCGAGGCCGAGGTCATCACCGTCACCCTGCGCGACGGCGACCATGCGGGGCACGGGGAATGCGTGCCCTATGCCCGCTACGGTGAAAGCCCGGGCTCGGTGAAGGCGCAGATCAAGGGGTTGCCAGCAGCGTTTACCCGCGCCGAGCTGCCATCCCTGCTGCCCGCGGGAGCAGCACGCAATGCCGTGGATTGCGCCCTGTGGGATCTGGAAGCCAAGCGCAGCGGCCAGCGGGTCTGGCAACTGGCGGGCTTGCCGGAACCGGGGCCCGAGATCACCGCCTTCACCCTGTCGCTGGACACCCCGGCCGTGATGAAAGCCTCGGCCGCGCGGCACAAGCATCGCCCGCTGCTGAAAATCAAGCTGGGCACGCCCGACGACATGCCCCGCCTGGAAGCGGTGCGCGCGGGCGCGCCGAAGTCGCGGATCATCGTCGATGCCAACGAAGGCTGGTCCGCCGAGGTTTACGCCGATCTGGCCCCGCATCTGGTGCGGCTGGGGGTCGATCTGGTGGAACAACCCCTGCCCGCCGGGTCCGATGATGCCCTTCTGGGGATGGACCGCCCGGTGCCGGTCTGCGCCGATGAAAGCTGCCACGACCGCGCCTCATTGCCCGGACTGAAGGGCAAATACGACGTGGTGAACATCAAGCTGGACAAGACCGGCGGGCTGACCGAGGCGCTGGCTCTGCGCGATGCGGCACAAGCCGAGGGTTACCGCGTCATGGTCGGCTGCATGGTCGGTTCTTCACTGGCGATGGCCCCCGCCACGCTGGTGGCACAAGGCGCGCTGATCACCGATCTGGACGGGCCGCTGCTGCTGGGCGAGGATCGGATGTATCCGCTGGCCTACGACGAACGCGGCGTGCATCCCCCTGATCCCGCGCTTTGGGGCTAGGGGCAAGGCAATGCCATTCTAGACGGTGGCCGCTGTGCCTGCCGCCGCCGTCACGCTGTCCGGGTCAAAAGCATCGCTATCGCGGCATAGCGGAAGGGATACTGATCCTTGTTGGCAACCAGCCGTTCCCGCGCCCTATCGTAGATCCGGTCAACCAGGGCGGCGCGCCCGTCGGTCGGTGGCAAGGCTTGCACCAGAACTGCCTCGGTAAAGGCCCGGAAGAAATTGACATAGTCGCGTGCATAGACCTGAAGATCCCCGGTCTGTGCGAAGGCATCGTTGAACGGCACTGACACTTCATAGGCTTCCGCGCGGTCCAGCCTGTACAGATCCGAAACACCAAAGGCCTTGTCCTGCACCGGCACGAGCAGTTCCTGCAACTGCCGGAAATAGACCGGCTGATAGTAGGCCTCATAGGTCTGTTGCGTGATCTCGCCACTGGCCACATGATCCAGCACTGCATCGTTCAGGACATCGTAGATGCCGTCGCAGGTCCGGGCGTCGTCGGTACAGCCGAAGACCTGCACCAAAAGCTTGCCACCCGACACAAGTTCCGCCGCGCGGGCCTTCAGAAACGCCGCGACATCGTCCTTGGCTTGACGGGCGAAAACCTCCTGGTTCGCCTCTGTGACATACCCATTGCCGCCTTGCCGGCTTGGCCCATTCGGCAAGAGATATCCCGGCAGGGCCGAGACGGGCTTTGCGGAAAGAAACCCGATGGCATTGAAAGTGGTCGCCAGACCGACCGACTGCGGCGGCAGAAGCTGATCGAACATCGACCCGCCGACCGCTGCGGAAAACGCCGCGTCGTCGCCGAATACCGACCGGCCATCTGGCCGCAACCCCAGGAAAAGCTTTGAGAAATCATTCGTGGGCAAATCGGAATGCAGGGTCTGGATCGGCCCGACTGTCCTGGCGCGGCAGGCCGACACTGCCCGTTGCATCACGGCAATGGAATTGCGCCCTTCGGAACAGCCGAAATCGGCAAGCGTCGTGACCCCGGACGGCACCGGCATGTCTGCCACAGCCTCATCGATCCATGGCAGGACCGCTTCGATCGCCCGCCACTGGGGCGCCGAGTTTGCATCGTAAAACCCCTGCCCGGTCGTGCCGGTGGTCGTGGCATGCGGCACGGGGGTCTTGCTGTCTTGCGGTCCGGCGGGTGATTTGCGCATTCAACTTGCCCCGAAACTGCTTCACAGTGGCGATACCATCTGCGTCATAGTCTGCAGTTTGCCCGTCACTTGGCAACCCATACCGGGGGCGCGATCCGAAACGGAGGAGATGACATGAGCACCGAACAGGATGGCCCCAGCGGAGCCCTGACCCTGCGGACGCTGGCGATGCCGGCGGATGTAAACGTGAACGGTGACATCTTCGGCGGCTGGGTTCTCAGCCAGATGGACATCGCGGCCGGCATCGTTGCCGGACAACGCGCCAAGGGGCGGGTCGCCACGGTGGCCATCGACGCGATGAAGTTCATCCGCCCGGTCGGCGTCGGCGACGTGCTGTGCATCTACGCCGAGATCACGCGGGTTGGCCGAACCTCGCTGGCCATCGGGCTGGAAGCCTGGGTGCTGCGCGGCCGTCACGGCGCGCGCGAGAAGGTCACGGAAGCCACCTTTACCTTCGTCGCGATCAACGACGAGAAACGCCCGCGCGAAGTGCCGCCGGAAGACTGAACCGCACGGCGTGCGCGTCAGATATCGGCCCAGTCCTTGAAGGTGACCGGACTTTCGGGCCGCTCGGAGGGGGGATGCGCAGGGGTGGGCTGAGGCTTGGGATCGGGGGTCGCACTGGTCATCAGTTGCTCCTTTCACAGAGCACCGGCCGGACCCGTCAGAAAGGCACACCATGTGCCGGGGCAGTTTGCACATTGGGTCGGAAAGCGCCGGTGCCTGTGGACAACTTTGCCACAGACTCCCTAACAATCGGATTCACGTGTTTTAACAGTCTATTACCTAAACGTGATCGCGGGGGTGGCGTCACGGTGGGGATCCGGTCGGGCAATCGGGCTGTTTTGCCATCGGGCCAGAGGTGTCCACGCCGCCCCAGATTGCCCGTCGCGGGCACAAAAAAAGATCGGCAACGTTTCCGTCGCCGACCCCTTGTCTGTTCAACTGTTGGCAGGGAAATCCCCGCCTGCGCAGGCCTTAGGCCAGTGCGAGGTTGACGGCGCTTTCGCGGCCATCACGACCCGATTCCAGGTCGAAGGTCACTTTCTGGTTGTCGGCGAGGCCGGTCAGACCCGAACGCTCGACAGCAGAGATGTGAACGAACACGTCGCGTCCGCCGCTCTCGGGTGCGATGAAGCCGTAACCTTTGGTGGTGTTGAACCATTTCACGGTGCCATTGGCCATTTCCGTGGTCTCCTAACTTAGATGCCATCCGCGTCGTGCGATGGCCTGGCGTGGTCTGTCCGAATCGAAGAACTGATCAGCCGTGTAGGAAGACAGGGGTCGAGATTGGATAGCGTAGCGCAGACCGTATGACAGGTTGCCGCACGAAAATCAAGGGATTCTGGGGGGCCTGAGAAGAACAATGGTAAAACTCCTTTGCTATCGAAACATCACCCCTAATCATCCACCCAGTCATCATCGACCCCTAAATCCACCAAGTCGATTTTCTTAAGTATTTCATCTAAACTTTGTGGACGAAGAGCCCAGCGGTATGCAGGGTGAATTTCCCATTTGAAGCCAAAATCTGCATACTTCGACTGCAAGCTCTGGTTTTCCTCGAAGTGTTTTCGCAATATCTTTCCATTGCCGTCCTCAATTCGTGCGGTGATGAAGTCCGTCTTGTAGAGGAACTCGGCCAATGATTGAGGCGTGACCTGTTTTCCGCTTGTGAAGTTTAGCCGACTACTATTGATGATTGATTTTAACTTAGGCTCAGGACCCATTGATTTCCGGCGATCAGCGTGATTCACCGTTCGAAAAACGAGCGGTGACATGTCTGATCTCTTCTGGCTTAGCGACGCGCAGATGGCGCGGCTTGCGCCTTTCTTTCCCAAGTCTCACGGCAAGCCCCGCGTCGATGATCGGCGCGTGTTGAGCGGAATTATCTTCATCAACCGCAATGGCTTACGTTGGCGGGATGCGCCCGCCGCATACGGTCCGCACAAGACCTTGTACAACCGCTGGAAGCGGTGGAGTGACAAAGGTGTTTTCGCGAGGATGATGGCTGG
>NZ_JBNAFN010000012.1:0-124139 GCF_049800695.1 Fluviibacterium sp. S390
GGTGGATTCACAAACGAAGTGCAAATTTTGTACGAATACAGAGAGTTGCATGGAGTATGAAGAATGGGAACCCACTATTGTCACCTGAAGCTGGACGAACGGCGCAAGCTCGCAAAGTGGCTGGAAGCCAAAATGCCGGTCTCAGAGATTGCGGATAGATTGTGCCGCGACCCCTCGACGATCTACCGGGACATTAAGCGGAACCGATATACTGACGAAGAAATACCGGAGCTGAACGGCTATCACGCTCTCGTCGCTCAAGACAAATACGAGCAGCGCCGTGCTGTCCATCGCAAGATGATCGCTCATCCTGAACTCAAGGCCGCCATCGAGGATCGGCTGAAGGCTGGCTGGTCGCCAGAGCAGATAGCCGGTCGCATGCGATTGGAACGTCATCCGATCCGCGTGAGCCACGAGACGATCTATCGCTTCGCCTATTCCAAGGACGGTCGCGAGGAGCAGTTTTATCGGCACCTTCCCGAACATCGCCGCCGCCGCAGGCCGCGTGGCTATCGCAAGCATAACCGGACCCACATCTTCGACGTTCAAAGCCTGTCCCACAGGCCTGAGCGCATCTCTGAGCGTGCCGAGTTCGGCCATTGGGAGTGCGACCTGATGATGTTCCGCAAGGAGCATGGAAAGGTGAACGTGACGTCTCTGGTCGAGCGCGTCAGTCGTTTCGCCGTTGTCATGCGCAATGAGGATCGCCAATCCAAACCGATCATGGAGGCGCTGATCCAGGGGCTAGCTCCCCTGCCCGCCGATGCACGCCAGTCGATCACCTTTGATCGCGGCACCGAGTTCTCCGCCTGGCGGCACCTGAAAGCCGGGATAGGTGCAGATGCATGGTTTTGTGACCCACAAGCTCCGTACCAGAAAGGCACAGTCGAGAACACGAACAACAGGCTGCGGAAGTATCTCCCCAGATCCACCGAACCGACGGCGCTGACAAATCGATACTTGAGGTCGATTTGCCACCGCGTCAATTCCACGCCGCGCAAGTGCCTCGGCTACCGAACGCCCGCTGAGGTGTTTCAAAGCGAGCTGATGGAGTTACAGAACCGGCTGGAGTAAAACGACATATCAGGAACTGCACTTCACCGTGAGCTCACACTGCGACAGCCAAAAATTGACCTGCGGCCCAAGTTGACGTAGGATCAAGCAGGAGGCCGGTAACATGGCGGACAATCACAATATTCGGAAAATCGGGGCTGCGGCACTTCTTGGCGCCAGCGTGGTCATCATCCCTGTCGGATGTGACATGGTCCCGACACCGGCCGGGAGTGCATCTTCCACTGCGCAGGATGCGGCCTATCAAAAGGCCCTTCAGTCCAAGTCCGCCGCCGATGTGACCGGCTTCATCGAAGCCTACAGCAGCAGTTCGCAATCCGCCAACCTGCTGAACGCAATGCCCGCGTCAACGCTTGCCAACGTACCGCGCAGCAGTGTTCTCGGGCTCTCGCGCGGCGTGCAACGGCAACTCGACTACTCGGTGCAGAACCTGTTCGGCTTGACGAAGGTTGCCGACTCCAATGGCGGCTCCAACGGGCGCAACGGGTCGTAGACCCGGCGCATGACCTGCCGACAGATGGCCGCCCCCAGCCTGAGCGTTGTCATCACCAATTTCAACTATGGACCGTACCTGGGCGCGGCGATCGACTCTGTCCGGGCACAAAGCCTGCCGGTCGATGAACTGATCGTCGTTGACGATGGCTCCGGTGACGCGAGCCGCGAAATCCTTGACCGCTATGACGACCGCCTGATCGCAATCCGCAAGCCGAACGGGGGGCAAGCCTCTGCGTTCAATGCCGGACTTGCCCGTACCACCGGCGAGATCGTCGTGTTTCTGGATGCCGATGACGTGTTGGAACCGGACGCCAGTGCGCTGATCCGGGCAAGCTGGAACCCCGCATTGGCGGCGCTTGGCTATCGCATGTCCCTGATCGATGAGACCGGCGCGCGGATCGGGGCCTATCCGCTTTGGCCGCCGTCCGGTGACATGCGGCCGGACCTGCTGTCTCGCGGCCAGTTTCCCTTCGTTCCCACGTCGGGAAATGCCTTCAACGGCGCGCGTCTCAGGCCGTTCTTCCCGCTTCCCGAGGCCCGTTGGCGGATCAGCGCAGATGCGGTTCTGTTGCGGCTTGCCGCAATGCTGGGGCCGATCCGTCAGTTGGACATTCCACTTGCGCGCTACCGGGTTCACGGGGGCAACGGGTACTATCGCACTGCCGAGCCGCAGCAGGCGGTTCTGGACCGGGCAGCGCATGATGCCGTCGATGCCTGCCTCGCGACCGCCGATGTTCTGGCGGCCGCAGGAGACAAGGGCGGCGCGACCCCGGCGGCGGTGTTCGAGTTGCGCCGCGCCGCGCTTGGCCTAGCGCTGGACGCCCGAAGAGGGGGCGATCCACGGATGACACTTGCGCGGATTGGCGGGATCGCGCGGCGCCTGAGCGGGGGATCGTTGCGGCTTGCGATGGTCATGACCCTGTTTCGCGCCACACTCCGCACGACTGGCGGTTTGACGGTCGGTCTGGCGGATCGATCGGGTCGATCGGCCCTTGCACGCGCTCTGGCAGAATTGAGCCAGGGTGCCCGAATGCTGGCCGCGCGCAAAGCCCTGTACCCCAGCCGCTGGCTTGTACCGTCGGCATCGCAAACCCGCCCTGCGAATCATCTGGCGGCGCGAAGCGGCTATAACCACTTCGATTGGACCCGCAGCGACGATGGCATGGTGTTGCACCGTCGGGCCGGAGAGATCTCGGTGCTTCCCGCCGACCCGCCCGACGACGGCCTGAGCATCGCCTTTGACATGCGCGCACTTGGCAGTGCGCCGATAGAGGTCGAGATCCGGGCCGGTGAAAAGCGCCTCGTTGTCGGGCGGATCGACGAAAGCGGCAGGCTGAAGGCGGTCCTGGGGCCCGCGCAATTCGGCACCGACGGTGTCGCCCGGCTGGTGGTGTCCGCCCGGTTGGCAGCAACCAGTTGGAGGTCCCGACTGGCCGCGCCCTTCAGACCCGCCGCCCTGCTGTCCGTCGAGGCCGTGACCTGCGCGCCGCTGATCCCGGATGTTTGCCTGCCGCTGCTGTGCAGCGGTGAGACCCTGGACGTTGACGCGTCCTTGCAGGGAATGATGAAGGAGGCGGATGGCACGCTGACCCTGCGGGTGGCGCGCCCGGATCCCATGCGCCGGACCGCCCTGGAGCTTTGCTTCGGGCCGGAACAACCATCAGGGCTGCTGACGGCCACCGCAGATGACGGCATGGTCACAAGGGCACATGTCACCGCCTCGGCACGCGTGGTGTTGGAGGTGCCACCAGCAAGGGCCGATCGGCAGGGTCCGGCAACCCTTGCCCTGCGGTTGACCCCGGAGGAGCCGGGGGATCCGGCGGAACTGCATCTGACTTCGATCCGTTGCCCTTACAGGACGCCGCCCTGGCCGCGCATGCTTGCCCCGGGCGTGATCCATGATGCGGCTGATCTCGCCGAAGAAGGGGGCATCTTCACGGGCGGCTGGGACACCACGCGCGGGGTGGAGCTTGCCGATTTTTCCGGGATGATCGCCTTTTCCCTGCCGCCGGATATTGGCCCGTCGCCCGAGTTGGAGATGGTGGTGCTGCTGCCGCAGGCCACAGACGACCGCCAGCCCCGCCTTGCGGTGACCGTCGGCGCAGAGGTGGTGGCGGGCGTGACAATCGCTGAAACCGGCGTGCTGCGCATTCCCTTGGATGGGGCTGTGTCTCAGGGATGGCGTCGCCTTGATGTTGGCGTTCATGTGGCGGGCGGCCCGGTGGAGAAACCGGAGCGTATCCGGTTGCGGATCCTGTCGCTGACGCTCAACACCAAGATGCCCGCGCTGCCACGGGTGCAGACAGTGGCCCGGCATGACACCCCGTTCACCCTGATTGCCGATGCGGCGGCTGCTCTGCGACGATCTCCGGACCTTGTCAGCGACGGCGAAACCGTGGCGCGGATCGACACGGCCCTGCAAACCTGCACGCGCTGCGGCGCGGTGCTGTCACGCCCGCAGATGCTTGAGGATCTGTTGACCATTGGCGCGGCACGGGCGGCGACGGATGGCGCCGGGACAATCCCGATCCCCGTTCAGGGGGCCGGGGAGGAGATGCCGCGCCAACTGGCGCGGGCCATCCTGCAAACTCCGCCCTGGCAGGCGCTGGAGGCGGGGTCGTTCCTCGACACCCTCGGCAATCCGCTGCTGTCCCGCCCTGAACAGATCGCCCGCTACCTCACCGCAGATTGGCACCGGGTGGAATCGGACGCGGACCTGCGGGCCTATGAACGGCATGTTCTGGCACTGGCGGGCTGGGTGGCCACCTGCTTTTCCGCCCGGCCGCCCGGCAGCCCCCGCTACCGGATGGCCGAAAGCCTGCTGCACCGGTTGCGTCCCCTGCCGCTGCTGTTTGCGGGTCACAACATGCGGCCTGTTTCCCAAGCCATGGGGCGGGCGCTGGACGCCTATCACCTGAGCCGCGATCGGCGGATCACCCTGACCGGAGCGCCCGTTGCAGGGCCGCGCATCCGCATTGCTGCGCTTCTGCGGCAGCAGGCCGATGTGCCGGAAACCCGCATTCTGGCAGGGATGCTGGGCGCTCTGCCATCAGCGGATTACGAGATCACCGTCTATACGCTGGAGCGCGAGGAGGAGCCGCATCCGCTGCCCCCCCAATTTCGGATCGTCCCGCTGGACTGGCTGGAAACCGATGCCGCCATGGCAACCATGCGGTCCTTGCAGCCGCATATCTTCTGGCTGGCCTCGCATTTCAGCGGCCCTGACAATCTTGCCGCGATCTGTGCCCATCGCATCGCGCCATTGCAGATTGCCACGACCGCCGTCTCGCCGGCCACCACCGGATTGGGCAGTTTCGACGTAATGCTCGGCGACAGGGAAACCGCCGATCCCGATCTTTCCGGGCAGTATACCGAGACGCTGGTTCTGGCCGACCACCCCGTGCAGCGGTTCGCACCATCGGAACACCGACCCGACCGGACCCAGGCCAGTCCGCTGCTTCGGGCGCGGTTAGGACTGTCCGGGCAGGCCGTGATCCTTGTCAGCACGGCGCACACCGACAAGATTTCGCAGGCACTTCTGACGGCTTGGCTGAAGGTTCTGGCCGCCGTGCCCGATGCGGTTCTGGTCCTGTATCCCTTCGCCGCGAACTGGCGTCTTGGAAGATCGCGGTCGGGGTTCGTCGCCCGCGTTCAGGCGGCCTGCGCGGAGCAGTCCATCCCGGTGACGCGTGTGCGGATCGAAGCGCCCGTTCCCGCCGGGACAATCCCCGACCTGCTGGCGGGCGCCGATGTGTTTCTGGACAGTTTTCCTTATTCCGGCGCGACCACGGTGGTCGAGGCGCTGCAAGCCGGCACCCCGGTCATCAGCCTTGACCGGAAACAGACCCAGGCGGGACGGCAAGGTGCTGCCTGGCTTCGGGCATGGGGTCTGGGCCACCTTGTTGCCCAGACGCCGGATACCTATTGCACCCTCGCGGCAAGCCTAGCCGGGTCACAGGAAGCCCGCGCCGCAGCCCGTGCTGCCATCCACCCGCCCCGAAGCATGGATCGCGCCATCTATGGTGCCGCGCTTGCCGCGACCATTGCCGGTCTGCCCGGCGTGCCGCGCCCCGAACAGCGCCCCCGGTACGTGTTTCACCACATGGCCAAGGCCGGCGGCACGACCTGCCGCAAGGTCTTCGCGGACTGGTTTGACGTGGTCATCGACGAGCGTGATCCCTGGGCGGAAGAGGCGCCGGGGCCGCCCGTTGACCCTGCGCAATTGGACCCGACGCAACTGCTGTGGAGCCATTTCAACCCGGCCAGCCAGCACTTGCGGACGCGCTATCCCGCGCTGCTGTCCGACCCGAATTTCCGGATCCTCACCTTCGTCCGCAACCCGCTGGATGCGGCGCTGTCGTCCTATTTCTTCGAATGCCGGCACCGGGCGGATCACGATCCCGGATTCGAACCGATGCCCATCGACGACCACCTGAGCCGCGCGCCGCTGCATCCCCTGATGTATCACCTGTCCTCGATCGACACCGACTGGCGGCGGGCGCTGGACCGCTATTGGTTCGTCGGCACGCTGGAGAACATGGGGCCGTGCCTGTCATGGCTCGCGCAGGCTTTTGGCCGGCCCGCACCCAAGGATCTGCCATGGCTCAACCGAACGCCGCGCGACCTTCAGCCCTCGCCCGAGGCGGTGCGCCGGTTTCGGAGGCAGGCCGCGCTGGACTACGAGATCTTCGCTGCCGCGCGCCAACGGATGGAGGCCATGCTGGCCAGCGATCCTTGCAAGGTCATGGCGCACCATGGGCTACAGCCCGTCAATCCATCGGGATCAGGGGGTGCATAGACCGTCCACAAGTTCCGCAATCAACTCGCGCGCGTTTCGCGACGGGGTCCACTGAGGAAAGGCTGCACGAAAGCGCCCGGTGTCCGATATCCACCACTTGTGATCGCCATAGCGGGCCTTGGGGTCGATCTCCAGCCGGGCCGCGCGCCCGGACAATTCGCCGGCCATGTCAAGCGCCTCCAGCACGGACACCGAGGCCGCTGGCCCACCGCCGAGGTTATAGACACCCAGTCCCGGCCGCCCTGCGGCCAGCCAAACGGCTTCGGCCACATCCTCGGCCAGCAGGTTGTCGCGCACCTGATAGCCGCCATACCCGCAAACCCTATAGGTGTCCCCGGCCAGCACCGTTCGCACCAGATGGTTGAGAAACCCGTGCAAGGCGGTCCCGCGATGCGCAACCCCGGTCAGGCACCCGGCCCGGAACACCGTCGCATCCAGCCCGAAGCGCAACGCGTATTCCTGGGTTAACAGGTCGGCCGCCGTCTTGGACACGCCGAACACCGAATGGCGGCACTGGTCGATCGACATGCCCTCGTCAATGCCCGACGCGGCATAGGGGTGGTCTGTCGGCAGCACCAGCCGCTGTCCTTGCCGGTCCAGCGGCAGCTCGTTGGGGCGGTCGCCATAGACCTTGTTGGAACTTAGCAGCACGAAATGGGCCGATGGGGCGTGATTGCGGACCTGCTCCAACAGATCCAGCGTTGCCACCGCGTTGATGGCAAAATCCTGCACCGGATCGAGGGCGGACCAGTCGTGCGAGGGTTGTGCGGCGGCATGTACGATTATGGCAAAGCCCTGGCCGCGCTCTTGAAACAGTCGGGACAGGGCTCGCGTGTCGCGCAGATCAATGTCGAGGGTCCGGTAGGTGGGGATATCCCGGCAGAGCGCCGCGCCCTCTGCCCGCGTGCTGGCCGCGGCCCCGAAAAACTGCGCCCGCGCGTCATTGTCGATGCCGATCACCTGCAGCCCGGTCCGCGCCAGTCGGCGCACCACGGCGCTGCCCACCAGTCCGTGTGCGCCCGTGACCAATGCCGTATCGCCCGGACCCATCGCTGACCCACCCCCGTTTTGTGCCTTGTCGACCGGCATGACTGCCCGTCCGAGCCTTGCGCCCAGATTGCGGAAAAATTGACGAAAATGCCGATTTATGGCTATAGTGTTAATACTTTTTGGACCTCGAGGCTATGCAATGCTGAAGCGAACGACGGTCATCATCCTCGCAATCCTTGTGACGCTGGTCGGCGCCTATCTTTATTTCGCCTACCGTGTCCCCGCCGGTGTGACGCCGCAAAGCGGCTCGGGCGAAACTCTGGCGCTGGTCGGACTGGCGACTTCGGTCGTCGGATTGCTGACCTCTGTCGTGGGACTGATCGGAAAGGTGCTGGACGCGCGCAAGTCATGACCTGTCACCGGGCGCAGATGCGGGCAATCCTGACCGGGGCCGCGCTTTGGGCCGGGTCCGGGGCCTTGGCGCTCGACCAGTCCTACGAAAAGCCCGGCGGGCTGGAGGATTGGGGGCGGCAACTTCAGTATTTCGTGCAGGGCAGTGAATTGGGCTATCGCCGCAGCTATGCCCTGGTGATCGGGATCAGCCAGTTCGAGCATTTCACGACGCTTCCGACTGCATCCGATCCTATCCGCATGAAGGATTTCCTGCTGGATGAGGCGGGCTTCGACTATGTGCATCTGTTGACCGAAAAGGATGTCACCCCACAACGCGTGCGCCAGTTGATGCTGGATGATTTTCGCCAACGTGTCGGGGCCGAGGACAGGATGCTGTTCTACTGGTCCGGTCATGGCCACACCGAATTGAACAGGCGGGGGGAGCCGTCGGGTTATCTTCCGGTTGCCTCGGCGCAGGCTGGCCAGTTGAGCCAGATGGTCAGCATGGAACGCCTGACGGAATGGGATTCCCACATCAAGGCCAATCAGGTGCTGTACCTGCTGGACAGTTGTTTCAGCGGCTTTGCCGGCACCGTCAGCAAAAGCAGCACCCGCGACATCACCCTGTCGCAGATGGCCCGGCCCAGCCGCCACATCATCACCGCCGGAACCTACGAACAGGAAACCATTGCCACCGAGCGGATTTCGGGCAGCATCTTTACTTATGCGGTGCTGGAAGCCCTGCGCGGCATCGCCGATACCGAAAGCGGCGGTTTTGAAAGGGACGGGTTGGTCACGGTCAACGAGATCGAGGACTACGTGAAGAAACGGGTGAAGCAACTGGCCGATGCGGCCGGTTGGCGCCGCCCGATTACGCCGCAGGTCTGGGATCTGGGCGCCAATGAAGGTGAATTCTTCTTCGTGTCCACCAACCGCAAGCAGGAAACGCTGGCAAAGCAGGGCGGTCAGTTCGTGGGCATGGAATACGGCATTCCCAAGTCATCGGACGGACGCGCGATCCGGCCCTATCACATGGGCGACGATCCCATATCCGGGCAGAGTCTGTTTGTCGAAGCGGTCCTGACCTCGAACGCCGCCGGGCTGGAGCGTTATCTGGCCACCTTTCCCGACAGCGACTATTCCGATCTGGCCCGCAACGCGCACCGGAACCTCGGGGCTTTGGGCGGGCGCCCGCACGATGATGCCGACACCGACACGCTGTTCTGGGAATCGATCCGGGCCAGCGTGCTTCCGGTCGAATTCCAGCTCTACCTCGATCTGTTCCCGGGCGGTGCCTACCGCGATCTGGCAAGGGCGCGGATGAGCGCGCTGGAGCGTGCCGGAGAGGTTCAGGAATTCCTGCTGGCCGGGCAGCCGATGTCCACCCATGCGCGTCTGCGGCAGGACGCGCTGAACAAGGCACGCGAATTGCCGCTTGAATTCGTTCAATACGGGTTGATCGCGCTTGGCTATCCCATCGATGATCCTGCCGGGGTGATGACCTCGCAAACCCGCCGTGCCGCGCGGGCCTATCAGGCGTCCGTCGGGGCCGAACAGACCGGTGTGCTGACCCCGTGGCAGCGCGTGGATGTCGTGCTGAAGGCCGCGCAGATCGGGGATGATCATGCCGAAACCGCCACCGGCATCATGATGGCCGAAGGCATGGGCCTGCCAAAGAACGAGGCGATGGCGCGCAAATGGCTGGAACGCGCGGCGCGCAAGGGCAACGGCTATGCGCAGGCCAATCTGGCGATCCTTTATCGGGACGGTCGGGGGGGCGACGCGGATTCCGACCGGGCCCGGACCCTGCTGCAGCAGGCCGTGGACCAGGACATCCCCGGTGCCGGTGAGCTGCTTGAAACGTTATGAGACGGGCCCGGTTCATCGCCTGGCTCCTGCTGGGGGTTGCGGCCGCGGTGTCGACCCATGCGCAGGGGCTTCTTCTGCCCGGACCAAGGGAACGGCTGGTGCAGGACTGCGACCATTGCCCGGTTATGGTGGTGTTGCCTGACGGGCTGATGATCAGCCAGACGCCGGTCACTCGCGGTGACTTCCGCGCCTATGCCGAGGCCACGGGCTGGAAGCGGGAAGGCTGGGGATGCGACTGGTCCTTTGCGCATATCGCGCAGACCGATGCGCATCCGGTGGTCTGCGTCTCTTACCAGGACGCGGCGGGCTATGCGGACTGGCTGAGTGATCTGACGGGACACAGCTATCGCCTGCCCACGCGCGCCGAGGTACGCTACGCGGCGCTTGGCGGCAGTCACGGGAACTACTGGTGGGGGCAGTCGGTGGGGGTTGGCCGCGCCAATTGCGACGGCTGCGGCGGGGCGGATGCCGGGACCGGGACGGTGCCCGTCGGCACCTATGACAAGAACCGCTACAACGTCGCCGACGCGGTGGGGAATGTCTGGATCTGGACCAACGACTGCGCCACCCCCGATTGTGCAGAGCGCTACCTGATCGGCGGCGGCTGGTCCAGTTCCCCGGCCGCGCTGCGCATGGATGCCGAAATCTGGAACCGGGTGGATGCGCCCTACAACCACTACGGGATGCGCGTCATTCGAGAGGGAGAGTTGTGACATGAGGCATGCTTGGATCAAGCTGGCATTGCTGGCGGTGACGCTGGCACCGGTGGCACTGTCCGCACAGGGCATCAGGGATTGCACCGAATGCCCAGAACTGGTGGAACTGCCCGACGGCACGCTGATCGGGAAATATCCCGTCACCCGTGGCCAATATGCGGTCTTCGCCGCTCAAACCGGCCATTCGGGAAACGGGTGTTCGCTGCGGCGTGGCACCCGGCGCGGCTGGAGCGAGACATCCGACTGGACCAACCCCGGCTATCCTCAACAGGACGATCATCCGGTGGTCTGTGTCAGCTGGAATGATGCCGTGGCCTATACCGATTGGCTGACCGAGCGTACCGGCCATCTGTACCGCCTGCCCACCTTGGAGGAATCGGCGCGGGCCGCCGCAGGGGGGGCCACGACCGAATTCTGGTGGGGCGACGATTACGACGCGATCTGCGGGTTCGCGAATACGGCAGATGCGGCCTTCAAGACCGGTTTTCCCGAAGATGAGCGCCCGCTTCAGACCTGCGATGATGGCTATGTCAACACCGCCCCCGTGACCGCTTTTCCCGCCAATGGCTGGGGTTTGCACGATGCGGTTGGCAATGTCTGGAACTGGACGAATTCCTGCCTGCGCGGCGATTGCTCGAACGCCATCTTCCGGGGCGGTGGCTGGGATACGCCGGTGCGCAAGTACTTTCGACCGGCGGAGTATTTCGGCGACAGGATCGTGCTGCGCAACGACGTGATCGGCATTCGGGTCTTGCGAGAGCCGGAGTAGGGGCCGCCTGCCAAGCCGTCTGGGTCCGGCAAGGTCGGGCGCGTCCGTTCAAGACCCCGGGCTGTTTGGACCGGGCCATTTCCCTGTCACTTCACAAGGTCAAGACGCTTCAGCGTGGCTTGTGGCGACACGATCTGCTTGGGCAGGCTGGCCGGGTTCAGCGGTGTCTGAAACCCCGCACCCGTATAGGCGGTGACCGCGCGCAGTTTGTTTCGGTCGAACTCCAGCACCGTAAAGCTGTGGGCGCTGCGCCCCGCGTCGCCGATCAGCACCCGCGGGCCACCGCCCAGGCAGGCCTGCGAGATGTAGGCCACACCATCCTTCCAACCCGGATAATAGGCGTGATGGTGGCCTGACAGGTGAATGTCGACGCCCAGCTTGTGATAAAGCGCCTCAAGCTTCGGGTCGCCGATGATCTCGCGCTCGCGCTTCTGGGCGAAGGGCCACAGCGGCAGGTGGCTGAAGGTGACGGCCGGCCCGTCGCCGTCGACAACCGCCGACAACCGCGCCATCTGATCGCCGCGCAAGGGGCCAAGGGTGGTGGCGTCGAGCGAGACGAAGCGCACACCCTCCATCTCGAAGGCATAGAAATACGGGTAGTTCGCATCGTCGAGATAGCGCAGCTTGGGTTTGCGGGCGCGCCATTCCTCGCCATAGATCCGCCGTTCCCCTTCAAACCCGCCATAGGCCGAAGCGTCATGATTGCCCGGCGTCACCGCCAGCGGGATGCCCGCCTTTGCCAGCGGATCACTGACCACGCGGTGAAACCCCGCCCACATGGCGCGCACCTGCTTGGCGCTCAGGGCCGGCGAGCGTTGACCGGCCACCATATCGCCGGTGGCAATGACCAGATCGGGGTTCAGGGCAATGATCTGCTGGACCGCAACGGGCACCCGGCTGGAATAGGTGGTCGAGCCGTAGGAGCCATTGAGATCAGAAATCACCACGACCCGCAGCGCCGCCGCAGGACTGGCCAGCAGCGTCAGAAACAGCAGGGCGGTGCCAAGAAGATTACGCGCCATTGCAGCTCACCTCGATCGCCTTGGCCGTGCCGGTCAGGAAATAGGCGTCCGGATCCAGATCGAAGGTCAGCTTTCCGTCGGCGCAGCTTTGGCGCAGGATGCCCGCCGCCAGAGCGGTGTTCTTCACGATCTGTCGCACCTGCCCGTCGTCCAGCCCGACCGAGGTGGCCACCCATTGATACAGCGGACCCTGCGCCTGAAGATCGGCATCCAGCGCCATCAGCTTGCGATAGGTGTCCGGCCTGAAGTGCCGCAGCTTTTCCAGCATCTGCGTGGACTTGGCGAAATTGGCGTATTGCACCCGACCGCCCGCGTCATTGTCGTTCAGGTTGGTGCGGCGCAGCAACTGCGCCGTGGCGGGCACATCGCCGTCGCCGGCTTCGTGATGCTTGGCCTTCTTCGTCTGCACTTCGCCCGCCTCGGTCCAATAGTAATATGGCGTGAAGTCGATGTTGCCGACGCGATCCTGCTGGCTGAAGATGTAGTCCAGAAGAACGATCTCGCTCAACTCGGTCATCCAGTAGACCATCTGCTGCGGCGTCCCGTCATCGCCCAGATCACGGGCGATCTGGCGATCCTTGCGCCCCTCGTGCAGACCGTGCGCGATGGCCTCATCCAGGGGCAGATCCGAGCGCAGGGCAAGGAAGGCCGGGGTTTGCTGGAAATCCTCGTTCTGGCCCTTGCCCCAGCCGGACTTACGGGTGCCGTTGACCTCGGATCCATAGCGATGGCCGGGGCTGGACAGAAGCACGCCGTAGATCTGGCTGCGGTCGGCGGTGAACAACTCGTCCGTGGGGCTATAGCTGGACGGGTTGCGATCGGCGGCAGCGAAGGCCTGCCAGCCAGCGTGGTTCATCCGTCCACTGGACCGGCTGCCCGACAGCGCAAGACCGGGCTCGGCGACCTCGGTCTGATGCATCTTCGCGTCCATGCTGCGCCAGACCGCCACCGGCACGATCACCGTCGCGTCGAAGTAGCGGGAGAAATGATAATACAGCAGCGAGGACGGCGCGAAGGTGCCACTGGTGCCCTTGGCATTCATCGTGGATTTGAACTTGGCCAGATCGTCGGCGGCCAGATCCTTGGCCGATTTTCCTTCCTTGCAGGCATTGCGCTCGAATTCCGCACGATTTCCGGCATAGGCGCCTTCGCTGACGTCATAGACCATCATGCCGGGGCTGGTGCTCCAGGTCTTGGGGCAAAGGGCGACGTCGGCGGCATAGAAGTCGATGGCGCAATAGTCGGCTTCTTCCTTGGCATCATGCTTGCTGTAAGTGCCGCCGGGGATCGGCGCGATCCGCACGCAATGTTCGCTCACACCGTTGGGGCTGGTAAAGGCCGTAGCTTCGCCCACCACCGCGTCCGAGGCCTGCGCCGCCCCGGCCATCAGAACCAGGCCGGCAAGGCCGGGGATCAGGTTTCTATGCATCAGGTGACGTCCTATTTGGGGCAAATGGCGGCCTGTTCGGCGCTGGAGATCTTCAGCGACGGATCCACCTTGAACTTTGCGAAATGCGCGTCGATCCATTGTGAACACCCGCCCGAGCAGCCGGCGCCGTTTCGGGCGTCGTCCCAGTATTTCTTGGCACGCTCCTCGCTCCAGCCGCAGAATTGCACCAGCGCCATAGCCGACACCGCACCCGAGGAATGCACCCCCCACATGCAATGCACCAGAACCGGGCCGGACGCGGGGTTCTTGATCGAGGCGTGGATCTGCTGCATGAGGTCGGCGGTTCGGGTCGATCGGCCCCCTTCATAGACCATGCTCTGGCCGCCGCACTGGGTGGTGCCATAGGTGGTGTTCTTGCCGAAATCGATGTAACGCGCGCCGGAAAACCCGGCTTCGCACAACTCTTCGCGTTGCGCGGAATTCAGCCCGGTGCGGGCCTTGTCGCCGCCGTGGAACCCGGCCCGGTAGAGCACGCCGGACATGACCGGGCGGAAGAAGGCCAGCCCGTCGGCCGGACCGCTGGAGCGTTCCAGCATCTGCTTGCTGCTCGGCCCGCCGTTGCGCGCTGTATAGTCCGAGGCCATGGCGGCTGCACCAAGCAACAGGCTTGCGATCAGCGCGATGCCGAACAGGGGTTTGCGGGGGCAGTGTGAATTCATCTCGATCCTCTCGCGCCTTGGACGGCAGAACGCTGTTTTCGCTACGGGCCAGACTAACCCGCAGGGCGCAACCGTCCACCGGTTTTCTGCGCTGGCCTTGCCCTTTCCTAGCCGGGGGCACCGTCCCTGAGAACCTCGAAGACAAACAGACGCGAGGACTTGCCGTCGTCGTTCACGATCAACAGGCGATCGGTCTCCGGGTCGTGGGCAATGCCTTCGGCATGGGGCAGCGGACGCGGTTTCTTGTCCTTCAGCCAACCCAGTGCAAAACTGTGGGCCGGGCTGTCGCCGGAGGGGTCGAAAAGAAACAGCCGCTGGCCCCGGTCGCTGACGATCCACAGGCAGCCGGTCGGCCGGTCCACGCTGACCCCCGAGACATCCAGCGGACCGTCGCCCTGGTCGTCATCGACAAAGCCAAGCGCCGGGGTCAGTTCGGTGGCGCGCAGGATTTCTGTCAGGTCGGCGGAAATCTCCAGCAGCAGGCGGGGTCGCTTTTCCTTCAGCACGAAAATCCGGTCGCGGCCGGGATCGACAGCAATGCCTTCCAGAAGGTCGTTGCTGTCCGAGGTGGCGAAGGCGCGCTCGACGGCCGAATACCCCGTCATCTTCGACAGCGGAAACGCCGTACTGTCCCAGGTTTGCGGGTCGGTCGCGAGGATTTCAGCAGCACCTTCGTTCACCGTCAGGATGCGGTTGCGGGCTGCGTCCCAGGCAATCCCCTCCAGATCGGGTTGCTTGAGCGCAATATCATCGCGGCCCTTCAAGCCGCCTTTCGGCCCCAGGCTGAAGATCGCTGCCGTATCATCGCTGACGCTGAGAAGCGCGCGCCCATCTTCGGACAGTGACAGGCCAGAGGGTTCTGAATAGCCCTTTGACGATTTGGCGATCTTGTCGCTGTCCAGATATCGCACCGCCGGCGCGCCGCAATCGGCCTGGGCATGGCTTCCGAGCCCGACCAGGAGCAAGGCGATCCGCACGCTCTGTGGGGCGCGGCATATCATCCAGGGCGGCTCATGCGAGATGCCAATCGGAAATATGCCCCGGTTGTGAAGCCTCCAGATCCATCATCGCATGAACAAGCCCGTCCTGGGTCGAACCCTTACTGCCCACAACGCTGAAGGCAAAAGTGTGCTTGGCCTTGGACTTGCGCACCCCCGTGATCCGGTAGCCGGAGTGTTGCAACTGGGCTTCCAGATCGGATCGTGCCGTCGGGATGCTGTGTTTGTCGGCGAACTTGATCTCGATCACATGGCGCGGAACGCCCCCGAAGAAATACATGATTGTCCAGGCGCTGGCCGTGGTGATCACCGCCATGACTGGCAGATCAAGCCCGACGCACAGCCCGATCAGCGTCACAAGGATCAGACGCATGGTGTCCGTCATGCTGTCCATATCGGTGCGGAACCGCAACAGCCCCCCGATGCCGAAGATCACGAAGCCGATGATTGCCCCGTGGTTCATGACCAGGAACCCGACAACCATGCCGATCAACGCATAGACGAACAACGTTCCGGGCAGATTGTACTCGCCGCCCTTGCGGCCACCGGTGCGGTTGGCTGGATGATAGGCGATCGCGGCGGTCATTGCGGTGACCTCCAGCAGCCCCAGCAGGAACTGGCCCATTTCGCGCCATTCGGTCAATTGCGCCCAACCCTTGCCCGTCACGTTCAGGTTGTCCGTCAGCATCCCCGACGGGTCGATCTGCGCCCATGCGGCACTTGCAAGGCCAACCGCGGCAAGCAGAAAAGCCAGGGCAATAGCCGCCCGTCCTGAACGAAAGGAACCGTACCGGACGGGGTCGATGTCATCAGCGGGCATTGTCAGAAGGTCTCCAGGGGCAGTTCATGCAGAGGGTATGGCGCAACGACGAAATGAAAAGCAGGTCTTTCGCAGGGATACAACATCGGTTGGGCTTTGGGGGCCATTCTTGCCCGATGAAACTGACCCCATGTTGAAAGGCCATGTCGGTCTTTTCGCGCGTGGCCGGTCTGGGCAAGCTCGGTTGCAGCCGGCGGAACCGGCGGTTCATTCCGTTTGCCGCACAGCGTCGGGCACAGCGCTAGGCGCGGGAAATGTCATGCACCTGCAGATCCGTGCCGCAGATGTCGCGAGCCAGATCCACCACATGTTCGTGGTGGGTAAAATACAGCGCCTGACCGTGGCGCCCCATTTCCCGCAACAGGCTGATCGCTGCCGAAGTGCGGGTGTTGTCGAAGGTTTCCATGATGTCATCGGCCAGAAACGGCAGCGCGATCCCCTTGGTGGCGTATTCCCTGTACCCGGCCAGACGCAGCGCGAGATAAAGCTGGAACCGCGTGCCCTTCGACATCTCGGCGGCCGAGACCGACCGCCTGTCTCCGGCACGCAGGGCCAACAGGATCTCCTTGTCACCATCGGTCTGGGTTTTCAGATCCTCGTAACTTCCCGACGTGAGGGTGCGGAAGGCCTCGGCGGTCGCGGCCAGCATTCCGCTGCGATGGGTGTCGCGGTAACGGCTCAGCGCCAGTTCCGCCGCCGCCAGACCGATCTGCACCCGAAGATAGCGGCGGGATTGATCGGCCAAGTCCAGCGCAAGGGTCGTTGCCTTTTCCGACAGGCGGGCCACCGCGTCGTCGCCGCCAAGCGCCTGAAGCTCTTTCTCCGCGAGGCGCAGGTTGCCGATCGCCAGATCGACAGCCGAGTCCGCCGTCGCCAGATCGCTTTCAAGGGTGGCGCATTGGGCGGTGATTCCGGGCAGGTCGTGGGTTTCCAGCAATGTGACGGCGGTCGTGAAATCCTTGCAGCCCAGCCGCGCGGCGATGTCGTTTTGCTGCGCGGTGATCTTGCCGCGCAGGTCCGCAGCGGCCCGCGCCTTTGCGACCACATCGACAAGGTCGGCGGCTGTCTGGATGTCCTCGGCATTGGGAAAGTCCTTGGCCATCTTCCGAAGGGCAATGCGCAAGTCGTTCAGCTTGTCGGCGGCGGTGCCCTCGGTCTGGCGATGCCGGGCGATCTGCTCCAGCCGCGTGGCTTGCGCCGATGCAGCAGCCTTGGCCGTATCAAGCCGCCGTTTCAGGGCAGACGCAGTAGCAAGCGGGTTGTCATGGGCAGGCTCTTCCAGATCATCGGCCAGGCGGTCGATCGACTGGCGAAAGTTCTCCAGGTCCTGCTCCATGGCCGCGATGCGGCGCTGTAATTCAGCGCGCTTGTCGGAGGTTTGCAACAGTTTGCGCAATCGGGGCAGAGCGTCAAGGAACCCGGCGGGCGCGCGCAAGAGGGCGGGCATGGCGTTGCTGGCAGCCTCCCACGCCGTGATTGCGGCATCGAACGCCTCTTGGGCATCCTTCAATGCCATTTCGCGCTGCGCATGGGTGCGGTGCGCGGTCTGCAGCGATTTGCGCGCCTCGGCATTCCGTGCGGCGCGTTTCGCGCGCCGGTCCCGTTCCTCCGCCGCCAGGGCGGCAAGCCGCGCCAGCGGGGTCCGGTCGTCTTGCGGCAGGCCCAACAACCCGCGCAGGCGTCCTGTCGCTACGCTTGCCGCCGCTTCGCAGGCCGCCAGCGTGTCTTGCGCCTGCCCGCGCTTCGCCACTGTATCGTGCGCGCGGTACAACTGGGCGTGCCAGTCTTTCAGGTCCAGCGGATCGAAGTTCTCCGGCAAGCCGAGGTCTGCGAACAAGGCCCGAAATCCCGCCAACAGCGCGTCGCGTTTTGCGTTGGCTTCCCGGCAGGCGGTTTCAGCGTCGGCCAAGACCACCCTGGCCTCGGACAGGGCCACCTTTGCATCACGGATCCGGGCGCGATCCTGGGCCATGCCAAGACGGGCATCCTGCACCGTGTCATGCACAAGCATCTGTTGGTGAAAGGCCTGGGCGGTGTCGCGCGACAGGGTCTTTTCGTGTGTGTCCCACAACGCGTCGCGCTGGTGGCGCGCGGCCTCGGCCTGAGCATCGGTGATCACCCCGGTGTCCCGCTCAAGCTCCTCTAGGCGGGTTTTCGATCTTTCCAGATCCAGCCTGGCATTGGCGTGCCTGTCTTGCGCTTTTTCGACCGCTTGCAGGCAGGTGCGCCACGTCTCAAGACGTCGTGCAAGTTGATCGTCCGTGACCAGCAGGTTCGGCAGAGCCTCGGGCCCACCGACCCACGGCAGAAGGCCGGCGCAGTCGCGGGCAAGATCGGCCGCGATGGTGGCGCGCGCGTCTTTCGCCCTCTCGACACGTTCGGCAAGCAGGCTTGGGGTCAGCTCATTCAAGACAGCCGCAAGGTCGGGCAGTTCGGTCTCTTCCTCTGATGGGGTCTCCTCAACTGCTTTGGCAAGGGCCTCGGCGGCCTCGGCGTGATCCCGGCGGCGATCTTCCAGCGTGCGGCGCGCGGTCTCGACCGCGCGGGCGAGGGTTTCATTGGCGGCCAGCACGATTTCGCCCATCGGGGCGGTTTCTGCGGGCCAATCCAGATCGCGATGCAGGGCGCGAATGTCAGCCTCAAGCGCCACGCGTTCGTCACGCCGCTTGGGCAGATCCCGTTCGGCGGTCGCGGCGCGGGCCCAGGGATCACCCATGACCAGCTCGATCCGGTCGCGGTGCTCCAGCGCCTTCGGATCGGGCTCTGCCGCCTCCGCATCCTTGGTCATCTGGGCGATGGCGTGTCGCGCCTCGGATTGCCGGGTGCGCGCCGTGGCCTCGGCGTCTTTCAGGCGGTCGGCCTCTTCGACCCATGGGTCGGGCAGATCGGGATAGGCGGCGAGGGGGGCCAATTCGCCCTCGGCTTGCCGGACGCGAACCAAAAGCGGCAGGCATTCCGCAATGGCGCGGGCCTGCGACAGCTGGGATTGAAGGGTTGCGCGGGCCGCACGGGCCGCGGCCTCCTGCTGCCGGGCGGTCTCATGCTCTCTCTTCAGACGATGATAGCGGCTCGCCGTCAGATCGATGTCCCGGATCTCTGCGTGCAGGTCCGCAAGGGCGCGCTTGCCAAGGGCCAGACGTGTCGTGCGGCCCCTTGGTTTGTGAAACGCCTCGGCCTCGGACCGCAAGCCTTCCAGAACCCCGCTCAGATCCGACAGCCCTGCCGCCGCCGAGAACAGAAGCTGGCCAAGGTTGCCGCCGCTGGCCAGGATGTTGTCGCCGCCTTCCTCGATGGTGTCATCGTCCAGCGAGAACATGGCGCGGTACTGATCGCGGGTGATGCCCGCAAGTGCTGCTTCAATGATGGTCTCGCCCACGGGTTGGTCGTTGGCATCCAGAAGACTGTTTTGCCGCCGCTTGATCCGGTTCAGTTCTACCGGGTTTCCGTCGATCTCCAGCACGCCGCCCAGACGCATCCGGTCATAGTCGTGCAGGAAGTTATAGGGGCTGCGCGTCGGCATCCCGTACAGCAGATCAAGGTAGCCTTCGAAGGCGGTCGTCTTGCCGGCCTCGTTGGGGCCATAAATCACATGCAGATCGGACCGGTCCGGATTGTGCGCGCCGAAGTCGATGGAGAAATCGGTGAAATGGCCAAAGCGGGTCAGATCGAGACGCCGAAGCCGCATCACGACGCGCTCCCGCCCTGCGGGGCCGCAAGGCAGGCTGCGATATCGTCGGCCCCCTCGGCGGTCAGGGTTTTGGCCAGTGCGGTCAGTTCATCCTCGCTCGCGCCTAGGGCGTCGCGGATGTCGGGGGGCAATTCACCGGCCAAGGCGCGCACAAGCTCTACGGCACGTTCCTCGAAGGCCGGGGTTGCGATCAGATCTTGCATGATGCCGGCAAGCTCGGCCCCGGCGCTGCCCTCTGTCCCGGACCGGGGTTGCGCGGACAGGGCGACCTCCAGCGTCTCGATGGCAATGCCGCCGATCCCGGTCAGGGCTTGGGAGAGTTCATCCCGGAACAGATCCTGATCGCGGCGGATCCTCCAGGCCAGGTCGGTGGTGCCGGTCAGGGTCACACGAGCCACAAGAAAGGCTTCGCCGTTGTGCCGCGCACAGGCACGCACCTGGTCCAGAACCGCGTGCCGGGCGTCGCGCCAGTCGTCGATCTGGCCCAGATCACAGGTTACCGCGTCAAAGATCACGACCGAGGTGGGGATTTCCTCAAGCGTGGCGTCGCCATCCTCGACCGTGACCAGTGTTGCGCTTTTCGGTCCGGCTTCACCGATGTCGCGGCCCTGTGGCATGCCGGGCATGACGATGAACGGGGCTTCGGCGTGGACCCTGCGGCGATGGATATGGCCCAGGGCCCAGTAGTCGAAGCCATGCTCGGACAACTCACGCAGGCTGCAGGGGGCATAGGTGTCATGGCCCGCCGCCCCGGCAAGACTGGTGTGCAGCAGCCCGATATTGAACAGCCCCGCCACCGGCGCCTTGAACCGGGGCAGAAGGCTGTCCGGGGCAGAAGGCTGGCTGAAGCTGACCCCGTGGATGGCCACGCCATGCTCTGGCAGCGGCACGACACCCCCATGGCCGGTGAACAGGGTCACGTTTGGCGGCATCTCGATCTCGCGCGACGGCGTGCTTTCGGCATCATGGTTGCCCCGGATCAGGAAAACCCGAATGCCCGCGTCGTTCAGGCGCTCGAACTGGCCGGTGACAAAGGCCGCAGCCTTCATGCTCTTGATGTCGCCATCGAACAGATCGCCGCTGATCAGTAAGGCGTGGGCGTCGCGCGCGATACAGGTGTCCGTGATGCGGCTCAGCGCCTGACGGCTGGCCGATCCGACGCGTGCGGCAAGATCCTCGTCCTTCAGGGCGAGGCTCTTGAGCGGGGAGTCGATGTGAAGGTCGGCGGAATGAATAAATCTGAACATGCAGGGGCAGCATCTGGAAGGCGTCGAGTCGATGCAACGGCCATTCTGCGGCTAATGTCAGATTGGCGCAGCCTGTCGGTTTGGAAACCGGGGCGGGTTGATGCGCGGCTGAGAGCGGTATCTTGCCTTTCGGTTCGTCCCGGTCTCGGGGGGGGTGTTCTAAGGCAGGCGGAAGAAAGGTGCATTTCCGGCAGCGGGAAGCACAAGTTTTGACAACGTGTGCAATCGTCCATTTCATAACAAAATGGCAGATAATGGCAGATAATGGCAGATCAATACCAAGCACCATCGTTCCAATGCGAATACGTTTGCAAAGCAGCCCCACGGCGTCTAGCTTTTCCCGAACTCCAAAGAAGGACCCTGACCGTGGCCGATTCCGACCTGTCATTTGCTGGCATACAGCATCGCAAAGCTCCCACGCGCAATGCCGCGTCCGATGCACAGGATGTTGCGGCGACGGTGGCCGAGGTGTTGGCTGCGGTCCGCGCGCAGGGCGACGGGGCCGTGCGCGCCTATGCCAGGAAATTTGACCAATCCGACCTGGACACTTTCGAAGTCAGCATGGCACAGCGCGAGGCCGCCGTTGCGGCGCTGGACCCCCAGACCCGCGCAGACACCGAATTTGCCATCGCCAATGTGCGCGCCTTTGCCGAGGCGCAGCGCGCCACCATGTTGCCGCTGGAAGTGGAAATCCGGCCGGGTGTGCATCTGGGCCACCGGATTATTCCGCTGGAACGGGTGGGCTGCTATGTGCCTGGCGGGCGCTATCCGCTTCTGTCCGCGCCGATCATGACCATCGTTCCGGCCCGGGTCGCAGGGGTGGAAGAAATCATCGCCTGCCTGCCGCCCAATGCGCATGAGGCCATGGTCGCCGGGTGTCACCTGTCAGGTGCCGACCGGATCTTCCGCATTGGTGGGGCGCAGGCGATTGCCGCGATGGCCTATGGCACCGAAACCGTGCCGCGCGTCGACAAGATCGTCGGCCCCGGCAATGCCTTCGTGAACGAGGCCAAGCGACAGGTCTTCGGCCCCATCGGGATCGATCAGCTGGCCGGCCCGTCCGAGATCTACACCCTTGCCGACAGCACCGGTGACGCGGAAACCATCGCCACCGATCTTCTGGCGCAGGCCGAGCATGACGTGCGCACGCGGGTTGGCCTGATCACCACCGATGCCGCTTTGGCCGACCGGGTTATTGCCGAGGTTGCGCGGCAGTTGGGCGCGTTGGAAACGGCGGCGACCGCCAGCGTCGCGTGGCAAGACTATGGCGAGATCGCAGTGGCCGAAGATGAGGCGGCGATGCTGGCCTATTCCGACCACATCGCGGCAGAGCATCTTCAGGTCCACACCGCCGATCCGCAGGCCACCGCGAAGAAGCTTCGGCACTATGGGTCCCTGTTCATCGGGGAGCTGGCCAGCGTGGTCTATTCCGACAAATGCTGCGGCACCAACCACACCCTGCCGACCATGGCGGCCGGGCGGTATACCGGCGGGCTTTGGGTCGGTGCCTATGTGAAGGTGGCCACCCATCAGTGGATGGAGCCGGAGGGCGTGCGCGCCGTGGCTCCGCCCGCCGTGCGCCAAAGCCGCAGCGAAGGGCTGGATGGCCACCGCCGTGCCGCGCAACTGCGGCTGGATCGGTTGCAGGACGGGTAGGCGGGGCAGCACCCCCGGACCCTGTCCAGAAGCGCGCTATTTTCGGGTCACGGGTGCGCTAGGTGCGGGCCTTTTCAAAGGCTGACCAGGCCGCTTCGAACGCCGCGAAATCGAAGTTTTCGCCGCGGGCCGGATCCAGCACCAGCCGCTCGGTCGCCTGCATGGTGGCAATGGCGGCTTCCAGGTGATCCACCACCTCGGGCGGGATCACCACCGCGCCGTGGCGGTCGGCGTGGATCAGGTCGCCGGGCCGCACCTCCATCCCGAAAACCGTGACGGGTACATCCAGCGCCGTGACATGCACGAAGCCATGGCTCGGCCCGATGGACCCTGCAACGACCGGATAGTCCGGCGCCATGTCGCCCAGATCGCGCATCACCCCGTTGGTCAGCGTTCCGGCCATGCCGAACCCCTTGTGGATGGTGGTGTTCACCTCGCCCCAGAAGGCGCCGATGGCGTTGGGCACGTCTTCATCCTCGATCACGCAGACCGAGGGTTTGGGCGCTTCGGCCATGGTCTTGTAGTATTGCATCCGTCGGGCCCGGATCACGTCGGGGGCCTCGTTGGGGGGCGACAAGGCCCGGATTTTCGCGGTGACCGCATGGCCGACCATGACCCCCTTCGGGTCGCTGGCCAGCACGGTGCCACGGGTAAAAGCGTTGAAGCCGCGCTTGCCTTGCGCCACTTCGATGGCATTGCACACCGTGGGCGTATCGACGGAGTTCAGCAGGGTCAGAAGAGAAGGGGTCATACGGCCTCCAGCCAGCGGCGCAGGGCCGCGTTGGTCGCGTCGGGTTGTTCCAGGGTGGGCAGATGCCCGGCGTTCGGGATGATCTCGAGCCGCGCGCCGGGCACCAGATCCCGGATCAACTCATGCCGGTGCACGGGGCACAGCGCGTCCTCGGCCCCGCACAGGGCAAGCGTAGGCACGGACACGGTGCGCAGGGTGTCTTGCTGGTCGGGGCGGCTGGCCAGCGCGCGGGACTGGCGGACAAACACCTCTGGCCCCAGATCCTCGGCCATCTGCATGCACAGCGCAAGGATCGCCGGCTTGTTTGGACCATCGGCCAGATAGAGCGGCTTCATCTCGTCCCGCATCACGGCGCGCAACTCTCCGGCCAGTGCCTTGGCCATCTGCGGATCCCGCATTGCGGCAACCTCGGGCACCTCGGCCTTGGGGTTGGTGTCAAGAAACGCCGCCCCGGCGATCCGGTCGGGCGCTTGCCGGATCACTTCCATCGCGACAATGCCGCCCATGGAGAGCCCGCCAAGGGCAAACCGGTCCGGGGCGCGATCCAGCACCAGGCGGGCCAGATCCTGAACCGTGTCGGCCTCGGTGATCGGCAGGACGTGAACCGGGCGCGCGCCCTCGAAGGCGGCGATCTGCGGGGCAAACAGGCGGGCGTCGCACATCATGCCGGGCAGCAGGACGAGCGGGGTCACGGGGTTGCCCCTTCGCTGTCCGGGGTCAACGTGCCGATCATTTCACCAGTCCCGCACCTTCGGCAAGCGCGCCCAGCTTGGCATAGGCAATCTCGGGATCGACCGCGCCGAAGCCCGCGAAGGTGCCAAACCCGCAGTCCGATCCGGCGATCACCCGGTCCGCACCGACGATATCGGTGAAGCGCGCGATCCTCTGGGCCACCAGCTCGGGGTGCTCGACGAAATTGGTGGTGGTATCCACAACCCCCGGCACCAGGATCTTGCTGTCGGGAATGTCCGCCTTGCGATCCCGGAAGGTTGTCCATTCATGGCCGTGGCGCGGGTTCGAGGTTTCGTACAGAACGTAGTCCGCCTTGGCAGACATCAGCGTGTCGAACATCTTGGCCATCGGGATATCACAGACATGCGGGCCTTCGTAGTTGCCCCAGCAGATGTGGATGCGGATCTTGTTGGCGGGAATGTCCGACAGCGCGTGGTTCAGAGCCTCCACATGGCTGGCCGCGATTTTCAGAAATTCGTCATCCGTCAGATCGTTGAACAGCATGTGCCGCGACAGGGCCAGATCGGGGCAATCCAGTTGCAGGTCCAGCCCGCTGGCGACGATGGTTTCGTATTCCGCCTTCATCGCGTCGGCGAGCGCGGCCAGATAGGCCTCGCGCGTCTTGTAGAAATCGTTCTGCAGGAACAGCGAGATCACGCCGGGCGAGGCCGCGTTCATGAAGCCGCGCTCCACCCCGTGTTTTTCCATTGCGGCCTTCAGGTTGGCGATGTCCTTTTCCAGCTCGCCCTGACCTTTCGAGCGCACCTCGCCCACACACATGGGACGGGCGTATTGCGGGGTTCCGCCATCGGCGGCCAGACGCTTCAGAAAGCTGGGAAATTTCTTCAGATCGGCGGGCGCATTGCGGGGGCTGTCGCCGTCAAAGCCGGTGTAGCGATCCTTCACATAGGTGGCATAGCTGATCTTCGAGGTTTCGCCGTCGCTGACAATGTCGATCCCGGCGGCGACCTGTTTGGCGACCGTATCATCCACGGCCTGCGTCATGGCCGCGTCGAATTCTGCCGGGTCATAGTCGGTGCCGCGTTCACGGGCAAAGATGAAGTCCACGACGGTCTGCGTGCGCGGCAGAGAGCCGACATGAGTGGTGAGGATGTTGCCCATCGGGAGCCTCTTTAGAAAGGATTGGAAGAAGAAACGGGCGCGGCGATCCTGCCGCACCCGGGGTCTGTCAGGATCTCAGCCTTGCCAAGTGTGGCCCGCCGGATCATCGGTGGTGACCACATGGTACAGGCTGGCCTCTCCGGTCATCGAGGGCACTGCGTTGTGGCGCAGGTTCTCGGGTACCGACATGGTGTCGCCGGGGGCCAGCACCGCTTCGCCCGCCGCATGGTCGCCATTGCCGTCCCAGCGCACGCGCCAGTGGCCGCGCATCGGCATCAGGACCGAGGGCTTGTCATGGGCGTGCATTTCTTCGCTGGCGCTGTCGCGGGTCATGAAGCCAACCTCGAAGCCGGGCCTGTCGCGCAGCACCCCGTTCTCTCCGATCACCAGCGCCGGGGTCTTGTCGGCCAGCGCCACCAGATCCCAGTACCGGGCGACGTGGTTGGGCAGCACATCGGCGGTGGTGGGCTCGGGCCGTTTGGCCAGCTCAGCGTCGCTCATCAGCGGCATCGGGTTCACACCGTCGGGCAACTGCTGGCCCTTCTTGGTGTCATAGAGCTTGCCGTTCTCACCCAGAACGAGGCCGTGATCGGCGGCATCCTCGATCACCTGCGGCGCCCACATGACGCCACCCCCGGCATCGTCGCCGCCGAGGATCGCCATGATCATGCCGTAATCGGTGCCGATGTTCTCGAACCCGCGAAAGATGCCGGTGGGAATATTGAAGATGTCGCCTTCTTCCAGCACCACCTCGCCGGCGGTGCCCCAGCGGCCCCAGAAAAAGCGCCAGCGGCCTTTCAGGACGAAGAAGACTTCAGCGGTGTGATGGTCGTGCAGCGAGTTGCGGCAGCGCGGCGGCTGGCCTGCGGCCCCGATGTTGAACCCGTGCGGCAGGCCGATGTGCACGTGCTGGTCGGGGCTTTCCGAGACGCCGCCGCCGATGATGGTAAAGTTCTCTTTCTGGTCGCTGCCCGGCGTATGGGCGTCGATGAAGGCGGTCTTGCAGGGTTGCAACTCGCCATAGCGCACGATGCGCGAGGTCATGTCTTGGGATGTCATGTCGGGTTTCCTTGGTGTGCCGAGCCCGTTGCGTGCCGGCGGGGGGAACAAGTGTCATCGAACCTGTTGGCCACGCCGGGTGGATGGTTGTTCAGTCGTCGCGCGCGGCGGCTGGCCAGATAGACATGCAGGGCACAAAGCGCAGGGGTGGGGCGGGGCATGGCGTCAGGCTCCGGCCAGCAGGATCTGTTTCCAGATCGCGGTTTCGTCCCAAAGGCTCCATTCCCGGCGCAGGCCCCAGGGGCCGAACTCGGCATGGGTGAAGCCCATGATGTGCACCTGCGCCCCCGTGGGCGCGCCAAAGCGGCCATGGCCGCTGTGCGTGCCGTCCAGGCTCCAGCGGATGGCGGCGCGGTCGGGTTCGCCGCAATCATCGCGGCCGATCTTGTGATGAACAGTGAAACGGGCGTCGGGAAAGGCCGCGCGCAGTTGCATCCATTCGGCTTCCAGCGCCGGACGGCCCCAGCCGGTGACGCCGCCTGCATGGTAAAAGTTCACGGCGCGGTCGTAATCCCGCCCGACCGTGGCGACGTCGTAGTCCATGATGCGGCTCAGGATGTCGGCCAGACGGTCGCCCAACGCGTGACCATTGCCGGTGCCTGCATAGGGGCCGGGACGATCCTGATCCGGGGTGAAGGGCCGCGTCGCCGTGTCCGGCCCACCTTCGCGGGCGATCTGCGCCGCCGCCCAGTCACGCGGGCTGTGGCCCAGTTGTTGCACCATCGACGAGACATCATAGCAGAGCCATTCGTCGGTGATGACGTCATCCTGGACGAAGCAATCGGCGATGCAGCGGGTGGTGACGCGCTGGCCCGTGGGCGCGCCGAAAACGCCATGGCCGCTGTGGGTGCCGGTGATGACCGAGCGGTGCGAGGACAAGTAGCCTTCGGCCTCGGTCCCGCACCAGATCACATCATCGCCAAGGATTTCCCGGTCGGGAAAGGCCGCTTGCGCGGCCAGCGTGTCCTTGATGACGCCGTCGGTCCCGAGGATCAGCCCCTGGGTCGAGCGCATGACCATATCGGCGCCGTAACTGTCGCGCAGAGATGCGATCTGTCGGCCCTCCCATATCTCGAAGGTCACGCCTTGAATGTAATCCGGAAGCGTGGCGAAGCGGCTCATTCCACGTTCCCGGTGTGCAGGTGGATCTGTTTCCAGATGGCGACCTCGTCGATGATCGAGAACTCGCGACGCAGGCCCCATTCGCCCCATTCCGCGTGGGTGGCGCCCATGACATGGACTTCGGCCCCGGTGGGGGCGCCGAAGAAGCCGTGCCCGCTGTGGGTGCCGGTCAGCGACCAGCGCACCGCGGCGCGATAGGGGGTGCCGGGATCCTCGCGGCCGATGACATGGTGGATCTTGAACGCGGCGGTCGGGAAGGAAGATCGCAGCCGCATCCAGTCGGTTTCGGCGAAGTCATAGGACCAGCCGCCCCGCGCGCCCCAGTGTTCGGTGCGCGCCGCGCGGTCGAATTCGCGCCGGATGACGGCGAAATCCTTATCCATCATCTGCGTCAGGATGCTGGCCAGCCGCTGGCCCCATTCGTTGTCGTTGCCGCGTCCCATATAGGGTCCGTCCACATCGTGATCTGGGTGGAACGGGCGCTGGCATTTGTCAGGACCGCCTTCGGTCTGGATCTGGTAGCGGGCGTATTCCGCCGGATCCCAGCCCAGTTGCCGGGCAATGCCGCCCACGTCGCGGATAAGCCACTCGTCGTCGATGACATCAGCCTTGGCGGCGCAATCGGCAATGACGCGGATTGTGAAGCTCTTGCCGGTGGGCGGCCCGAAGGCGCCATGCCCGGTATGGGTGCCCATGGTCACCAGCCGGTGCGAGGACAGGTAGCGGCCCGTGTCCTGCGTGTCCTGCGACCAGATCACATCCTCGCCCAGCAGCTGCCGGTCGGGGAATTCACACAAGGTGGCCAGCGTGCCGTCGATCACTCCTTCGTTGCCGCGCACCAGACCGGAGGGAAACCGCATCGGGATGTCCTTGCCATAGTAGTGATGCAAGGTTGACAGGCCGCGATCTTCCCAGATCTCCCTGGTGATCTTCAGGATGTAGTCGGGCAGATCCTTGAACTGGTTCGAGAAGTCTTTCATGGGTGAAGTCCGGTCTTGAGCAGGATCTGTTTCCAGATCGCGGTTTCATCAATCAGGGTCCATTCGCGGCGCAGGCTGGGGGTGCCGTCGCCGAAGGGCCCCCATTCGGCATGGCTGATGCCCATCACATAGACCTCGGCCCCGGTCGGTCGTCCAAAGCGGCCCCAGCCGGAATGCTTTCCGTGCAGTGACCAGCGCACCGCCGAGCGGGGCGGCATCAGCGGGTCGTCGCGCCCGATGACGTGGTCGATGGAAAAGGCGGCATCCGGAAAGGCCGCGCGCAGGCCCATCCAGAACTGATCGGCCTCGCCCCGGCCCTGCGTCGTGACATGGCCGGGATAGTGCAGGGCGGCGCCCCGGTCATAGACCGCAGGAATCCGATCCAGATGGCCCGCCATGATCGCGGTCAGCAGATCGGCGTGCTTCTGGCCCCAGGGATTGTCGTTGCCGTGTCGGTCGTAGGGGCCGGGCACGTCGTTGGCGGGTGTCATGGGCGGAACGCAGTTTTCCGGCCCGCCCTCGCGCGCGATCAGATCGCGGGTCCAGTCCACCACGTCAAAGCCCATCTGCTGGACAATGGCCGACTGGTCGCGCACCAGCCATTCGTCATAGACCGCATCGTCGCGGATCGCGCAATCGGCCAGAATGCGATAGGCCAGCCGCTTGCCTGTCGGCGCGCCGTAGGCGCCGGGACGGCTGTGCGTGGCCGTGCAGATCAGTCGATGCGACGACAGAAACGCCTCCGAGGTCTCGGTCCGGCCTTCCGGATCCTCGCACCAGATCACATCCTCGCCCAGCAGTTCCCGGTCGGGAAACTCGGCCAGCGTGGCCATGGTCGCGGCAATGACATTGGTATTGTCGATCAGCACCGAAGCGGGCGAGCGCACGATCAGCCCCGGCGCGTAGCGGCTGAGCAGGCTGCCGATCTGGCGCGCCTCCCAGATCTCGTAGGTGATGCCGTTGATGAAATGCGGCACGTCGCGCCATTTTGGGTTGAAGCCGCGCATCATGCCGGGGTCTCCGTCGTCTTGCGGGTGCTGCCGCGCACCACCAGTTCACCTTCGATGGTGATCCGTTCGGGTGCGATCTCGGCGTCCTCGATCCGGGTCATGATGGCCTCGACGGTGCGGGCCACCATCTTGTTGATCGGCTGGCGATAGCTGGTGAGGTCATAGGCCGGCCAGGCGGCGATCGGCACATCGTCGAAACCCACGATCCCCACGTCTTCGGGGATTTTCAGGTCCAGCTTGTGGCGCAGGGCATCCATCACCGCAAAGGCCATGTGATCGTTGGCGACAAAGGCCGCCTCGGGCCGGTCGCTGCCGGCGAACATCTCCAGCGCGGCGGCCCGCGCCTTGGCGTAGACGAAGCCGCCATCCTCGCGGGCGCAGATCTCCAGCCCGGCCTCGGCCAGCCCCTCGCGAAAGCCCTTCTCGCGATGCTGCTGGGTCGAGGCACCTTCGAACCCCGCCAGATAGCCGATCCGTCGATAGCCGCAATCGATCAGATGATGCGCCAGCACCTTGCCGCCCAGGTGGTTGTCGGCGGTCACGGAACACAGACGCGGGTCGTCCTGGTCGCGGTTGAACAGCACCACCGGAATGCCGTGATCGGTGCAACGCTGCGCCAGGTCCGACGACATCGACACCGAGGCCAGGATGATCCCGTCGACCTGGTAATCGAGGATTTCCTTCATCACATGCTGCACATCGCCGACCGTGGGGGCGGCCATGAAGACAAGCGCGTGATAGTTCTGCTGTTGCAGGGCGACCGACAGTTTCTGGATCGCTTCGGGGTAGAACTGGTTGTCCAGATAGGCCACCACGAGACCGATGATCCGGCTGCGCCCGGTGATCATCGCGCGGGCCACGCGGTTTGGGCGATAGCCCAACGCCTCGGCGGCGCGCATCACCTTGTCGCGCATCTCCTTCGAAGCACTGGCACCGGGGGTGAAGACGCGGCTGACCGCGGACTGGCTGACACCGGCCTTTTCGGCGACTTCCAGGGATGTGATCCGCGGGTTGTGCATCAATCTGCCGTCCATCCGCCGTCCAGCAACAGATGCGTGCCGGTCATCAGGCCCGAGGCATCCGAGGCCAGATAGACCACGGCACCCATCATGTCGGTAACCTCGCCGACCCGGTCCAGCTTGATCTTCTCCATGACCCAGGCCAGGCGATCGGGATTGTCGAAGGTTGCCTGCGTCAGTGCCGTGCGCACGAAGGTGGGGCAGATGGTGTTCACCCGGATGCCCTGCTTGCCCCATTCCAAAGCCATCGCCTTGGTGAAGCCCTCGACCGCATGTTTGCTGGCGCAATAGACCGCCCGGTCGATGCCGCCCACATGCGCCATCTGGCTGGAGATGTTGATAAGACTGCCGGGGCGGCCTGCCGCGATCAGGCCCTTGGCGACCGCGCGGGTCAGGAAATAGGCACCCTTGATGTTCAGACCCGCGACGGCGTCGAAATCCGCCTCGGTGGTGTCCAGCGCCGGGCCGTGCCGCGCCAGACCGGCCGAGTTCACCAGCACGTCGAAGGGTCCGGCTTCGGCCACGGCGCGTTCGGTGGCGGCCACGTCGGCCACATCCAGCGTCAGCGCCTGTGCGGTCATGCCCGCCGCCTGCATCTGCGCCACCACATCGGCCAGCTTGTCTGCCGACCGCGCCGCCAGCGTCACCGCCGCCCCGGCCTGGCCAAGGGCCACGGCACAGCCCAGCCCGATGCCGGAAGACGCCCCGGCGACCAGCGCGGACTTGCCGTCAAGGCGGAAGGAAGGGGTCTGGGGCAGGGCCATCTGGGCATCCTTGTCAGCTGGTACACGGGAACACTCGGGGCTCGGGCGGGCCGGGGTCCGCCGCGTCGGTTTCGGGTTTGGCGGGTTATTCCTTTGCCTGCCTGTCGGGCGCGGCGCCGCCATAGGGGACATTGATCCCGCCGTAGCGGCGCACGCGCACGTTGCATTGTTCCGCGTGGCCGACAAAGCCTTCCAGCAGGCACAGGCGCGAGCCATAGGCGCCGATCAGGGCCGCGGCCTCATCCGTGGTGACCTTCTGGTAGCTGTGGGTTTTCAGGTACTTGCCGACCCAGAGCCCGCCGGTATAGCGCCCGGCCTTCTTCGTCGGTAGGGTGTGGTTGGTGCCGATCACCTTGTCGCCATTGGCCACATTGGTGCGTGGCCCCAGGAACAGCGCGCCATAGCAGGTCATGTTCTCAAGGAACCAGTCGTCGCGATCGGTCATCACCTGCACATGTTCGCTGGCGATCTCATCGGCCACGGCCAGCATTTCTTCATAGGTGTCGCAGACGATGACCTCGCCGTAGTCCTCCCAGCTTTTGCCGGCGGTCTCGGCGGTGGGCAGAATGGCGAGAAGGCGATCAACCTCGGCCAGGGTGTCGCGGGCCAGCTTGTCGGAGTTGGTCAGCAGCACCGCCGGCGAATTGTAGCCATGCTCGGCCTGGCCCAGCAGGTCGGTCGCGCACAGTTCCGCATCGGCGGCGGTTTCGTCGGCGATAACCATGGTTTCGGTGGGCCCGGCGAACAGGTCGATGCCGACCCGGCCGAACAGCTGGCGCTTGGCCTCGGCGACGAAGGCATTGCCGGGGCCGACCAGAAGATGCACCGGGTCGATGGTTTCGGTGCCGATGGCCATGGCGCCCACGGCCTGGATGCCGCCCATGACATAGATCTCATGGGCGCCGCCCATGTGCATGGCGGCAATCACCGCCGGATTGGGTTCGCCCTTGAATGGCGGGGTGCAGGCGATGATGCGCGGCACCCCGGCCACCGCCGCGGTGGCCACCGACATATGCGCCGAGGCGACCATGGGAAACTTGCCGCCGGGCACGTAGCAGCCCACCGATTGCACGGGGATGTTCTTGTGGCCCAGGATCACGCCCGGCAACGTCTCGACCTCGATGTCGTGCATCGAGTCCCGCTGCGCTTGCGCGAATTTGCGCACCTGATCGTGGGCAAAGCGGATGTCGGCCATCTCGCGGTCCGAGACCTTGGCGATCAGCGCCTGGATTTCGTCCTCACTCAGCCGGTAGTTGTCGCGGTCGAACCCGTCGAATTTGTTGGACATCTCGCGCACGGCGGCATCGCCGCGGGCCTCGATATCCTTCAGGGCTGCTTCCACGATGTTGCGGGTCTTGGCGTCATCGGCCGCACGGTCCGCCTCGGGCTTGCCGGTCTTCAGATGTCGGATGGTCATGTCAGGCCTCTTGCGGTGTCGGAGGGATGGCGGTGCCGTCGTCATAGGCTTCCCAGCCACGGCCACCGAAAACGTCTTCGCCCAACTGGGCGAGCACATGGGCGAAGTCCACCGAGACCCAATTGTCCGCGATGCGCCCGTCCACGATCTTCCAGAAGTCCATGTACGGGATCTTCACGCGCTTGCCGGTGGGGGCATAGCCCATGAAGGGGCCCGAATGCGTGGCCTCGATATGGCCAAAGCACGACGCCCAGTCACCTTCACAGATGAAGCGTTCGGTCTTGTAGTCCCGCTCGGTAAAGGCGGCGCGCAGGGGCAATTGCCAATTGCTGCGGAAGGCCTGAAGGCCGTGTTTGGTGCCGCAGCCCTGGTTGCCCATCCAGCGAAAATCCTCGTGAAAATGCGCGCCCATGTCGTTGGAATTGGCCCCCAGGGCCGCCTCCATGCGCAGGATCACCTGGCGGGTTGCCTCGGCTTGTTCTTCCGGTGTCATCCGTGGGCTATCCTTTCTCCCGAAGCGGTCTCGAACAGATGGCAGATTCCGGCGGGAATGCTAGCTTTGACGATATCGCCGATCTCGGCGCGGTATTCCTTGTGGGTCTTGATCGACACCAGCGATCCGGCCAGGCGCCATGTGATCATCGACGCCTCGCCCAGAAGCTCGATCGAATAGACCGGCGCGGAAATCTGGCCCTCGCTTTGCGTGATCTCGGCGTCCTCGGCGCGGAACCCCAGGGTCACATTGCCCGACGAGGTGCGCGGCAGGCCTTCGACCCGGATGCCCTCGGCGGTGAAGACGCCGTTGTCCAGACGGCCCTCGACAAGGTTCATCGCGGGCGAGCCGATGAAGCTGGCCACGAAGGTGTTGGCCGGGTTGTCGTAGATGTCCGTCGGGGTGCCCACCTGCTGGATCTTGCCCGCGTTCATCACCACGACGCGGTCGGCCAGGGTCATCGCCTCGATCTGGTCATGGGTCACATAGACGGTGGTGACGCGCAGCTTGGATTGCAGGTTCTTGATCTGCGCCCGCGTCGAGACCCGCAGCTTGGCATCGAGGTTGGACAGCGGCTCATCCATCAGGAACACGGTGGGCTTGCGCACGATGGCACGGCCCAGGGCGACGCGCTGGCGCTGGCCGCCCGACAATTCCGCCGGCCGGCGGTCCATGAAATCTTCAAGTTCCACCATCCGGATCGCCTCCATCACCTTGGCGTCGTGCTGGTCCTTGGGAACCTTGCGGACGCGCAGCGGGAAGCGGATGTTTTCATAGACCGACAGGTTCGGATAAAGCCCGTAGGACTGGAACACCATCGAGATGTCGCGATCCTTGGGCTCCAGATCATTGACGACCTTTTCGCCCATGATGATCTGGCCGTCGGTCACATCCTCCAGCCCGGCGATCATCCGCATGGTGGTGGATTTTCCGCAACCCGAAGGGCCCAGAAGCACGAGAAACTCCTGATCCGCGATATCAAGGTCGAAGTTGTCGACGCCGACGAAGTTTCCCCAGCGCTTGTTGACGTTCTTGAGTTGAAGTCTGGCCATGAGGGCCTCCTTTATCCTTTGACGGCGCCGGCGGTCAGACCGCTGACAATCTGGCGCTGGAAGAAGAGAATGAGCACGAAGAGCGGCAGGATAGCCGAGACCACCGCGGCAACCGCGTACATCACCTTGCCCTCTTCCTGGGTGGAGCCGAGGAAGGCGTTGATCTTGGGGATCATCGTCTGGTTTTCCTGGCTCAGCAGCATCGAGGTGACGGTGAAGTCGTTATAGGCCAGCAGGAAGCTGAACAGCCCCGTGGTCACAACCCCCGGCCACATCACCGGGATGATCGCCAGGCGGAAGGCCTGGAACCGGGTGCAGCCGTCGACCATTGCCGCCTCGTCCAGATCCTTGGGGATGGACAGGAAGAAGGAATGCAGCATCCACAGGGTAAAGGGCTGGTTGATTGCCACCAGCACGATGATGGTGGTGGGCAGATAGCCCCAGATGTTGAGCTGGAAGAACGGCAGCAGGTAGCCCGACACCAGCGTGACATGTGGCATGGCCCGGAACACCAGTGCGGCCATCAGAAGCCAGAAGGTGTATTTGAACCCCGACCGGGCCAGCGCATAGCCGCCCAGCGTGCCCAGCGTCAGCGAGATCACCACCACGCAGACGGTGACGATGGCGGTGTTGATGACCGCGCGCCAGAATTCCTGCTGGACCCAGGCGCCGTCATAGCCTGCCAGTGTGAAGGCCCCGCCGTACTGGCGTTGGGTCACGGGGCCGGTGATGGCATTCATCCAGTCGGCGCGGCTGAAGAAATCGCCCTCGACCTTGAAGCTGCCCCACATGGTCCACAGGAAGGGGAAGGCGGCGATGACCAGCCACAACAACACGATGGTTGTGGCCAGCAGCTTGAGCGGTAGCGGTCTTTGATCTGCCGGATTTGACATCACGCGCCTCCCTTACGTCTTGCGATTGAATTCGCGCCAGTTGCGGCGCAGGACAGGCAGCAGCAGGATGATGACCCCGAGAATGGTCAGCATCGAGGTCGCCGCCGCCGATCCGAAGAGCGGCGATTCAGCGGCCCGAAGATCGTTGTAGATCAGGTAGCTGAGCGAGGTGGCGCTGGCCGCCGCCGAGAAGCCGATGATCGGTTCGAACACCCGGAAATTGTCCATCAGCTGCATCAGCGCGATGAAGGTGGCCAGCGGCATCAGGTAGGGAATGGTGACGAAGCGGATCCGCTCCCACCGGCTGGCCCCGTCGACCATGGCGCTTTCCATGGTGTCCTTCGGCACGGTTTGCAGACCGGCGTAGAACACCACGAAGGCGAAGGGGGCCGAGTGCCAGACCCCGTAGACGAACAGCGTGATCCACGTCAGCGTCGGCGAGGCTTTCAGCGACAGCGTCGGATCCCCGAACAGCGCCTGCAACCCGGCCCCGATGATGCCCCGGCTGTCAATCATCCAGAACAGCACCAGCGAGCCGACCAGCGGCGTCACCAGCATCGGGATCAGCGAGAAGAAGATCACCGGACCTTTCAGCAGCGACGGCACCGAGTTGACCACCACCGCGATGATGAACCCCAGGATGATGACCAGCGGCGTCACGACGAACGTATAGGCCAGGGTGAAGGCCAACGCCTTGTAGAAGGGCAGGTTCATGATCCGGGTGCGGATCTCGGAGAAGTTCTCTGAGGTCGCGAAGATCTCGCTGATCTCATCCGTCGCCAGGTGGCTGGCGTTGGAATAGGTGCCGAACCCGTTGAAACGCCCGGCAGGCTGATCGGCGCGCAGCTGGGACATGGCCTCGGCATCCACGCTGACTTCCTGGGTGCAGCCGAAGGGTCCGCAGGATTCGCCCACCACGAGGATCTGCTCGTGTTCGACATAGAGGGATTGATACGCCACCGAGATGATCGGCAACGCGATGAACAGGATCATCGCCAGGAGCGACGGCCATATGAAAGCGAGAAACGTCTTGTGCGGCATGGCCTATGTCGTCTCCTCAGTCATGAAAACAGGGGCTTGGCGGGCAAGGGACGCGGCATCCAGCGCGCCGTGATCGGTGGTGTGCTCGAAACTGGCTGCGATTTGCAGCAGCAGGGGTTCGGCGTCGTGTCGTCCGGCGATCTGCAACCCCAGCGGCAGCCCGTCGGCAAACCCCATCGGTACCGACAGGGCCGGATGGCCGGTCATGCTGAACGGCAGGGTGCACATGGGGCTCCATCGGGCCAGGCCGTCTGCGAAATCGGCGAAGGCCGGGGCCGGGGTCAGGGTTGTTGGCAGGATCAGCGCGTCGACCTCTTGCAGCAGGGCGTCGATACGGGCGCGCAACAGATCGGCGGCGCGGCGCGCCTGCGCGATATCGGTTTCGGTCAGGACGGCACCGGCGGCCATCGACTGGTAGGCCATCCGCCCCATGCGGCCACCGTCGCGCGCCAGATGCGCGCGATGGGTCTGCAACCCCTCGGCGTGGATCAGGACCGCTGCCGCGGCGGTCATCAGGGACAGTGGCGGCAGGGTCACCCTGCGAATTTCGGCCCCACACAGGCTGAGCGTCGAGGCCGCGGCATCCGTCGCATGGACGATCTGCGGATCGGCGTCCGGCGACAGGCTCCAGGTACGGTCATAGCCGATGCGCTTGCCATCAAGGGACAGGGCGGGCAGTTTCACCGGGTTGCCGCGCAACGCGCCATAGAGCAGCGCGGTTTCGACCACGGTTCGGCCCATGGCGCCGGGCACGTCAAAGGAAGGGGCCAGCGGCAGCACGCCGTCCAGGGGCAGGCCGCCATGGGTGGGCTTCAGCCCGACAATCCCGCAATAGGCCGAGGGGCTGCGCACCGATCCCCCGGTGTCCGAGCCAAGCGCCACGCGCACCATTCCGGCGGCAATCGCGGCGGCAGCCCCGGACGACGATCCACCGGTTACACGGGCCGGGTCCCAGGGATTGCGCGGCTGCGGATACAACCCGTCGTCACCGGGACCGACAATGGCCAGATCGTAGGTGGCCACCAGCCCCAGCGGCACCGCCCCGGCGGTCCGCAGGCGCGTCACCAAGGTACAGTCGGTCGCGGCAATCCGGTCGGGATAGAGACGCGAGCCATGGCGCACCGGCCAGCCCGCCACGTCGAAGATATCCTTGATGGCCACGCAGATCCCGTGCAGCGGACCACGATCGATACCGCAGGCAAGCTCGGTATCGGCGCTGCGTGCAGCGGCGAGAACCGCCTCTGCGTCAAGATGCACGAACGCACCGATACCTTCGTCACGGGCGGCGATCCGATCCAGATGCGCCTGCGCCAGCGTCTCGGCAGTCAGGCGGCCATCGCGCAGGCGCGCGGCCACGACAGGAAGGGTCAGGTCAACGGGGTTGGTCATGGTCAACTTCCGCCAGCCAGTGTTTCACCTGGTCTGCCCAACTCCTCAGGAAGACAGCCGTCCGGGTGATGCCGTCAAGATCGGCCTCTCGTGCAGGGCGAATACCAACCTTGGCGAGCGCGGCGATCAGCGTCTGGCGTTCCATGGCGACCTCCCCGTCGTCCTGGCAGCAGGTAAATCTCTCCGGTTTCGCCGCGCGGGCGAGTGGCGATGCCGACAATTCCGGAAGGGGTGAAATGGGGAACGCCCGGTCAGGCATTCCCCGGTATCAATGGTTTACTTGAGGAAACCGGCCTCGGTCGCAGCCGTGGTATAGGCTGCGGTCACATCGGCCAGCGCCTGTTCGGCGGATTCCTTGCCCTGCAGGTACTCGGACAGGTTGTCCCCCAGCGCGGTGTGCAACATGCCCATGTAGGGCAGCATCGGATAGGGGCGGGCGCCCTTGCCGAGACCGTCGATCACGCCAGAGGCTGCCTTGGTAGGCTCGTAACCTTCGATAAGCCAGACGGCGGCACTGGCGTTTTCCGCCATCATCTCGGGCGAGATGCCATTCATCATGGCAATGAACGAGGCTTCCGCGTCTTCATCCGAGATGTTCTTGGCGATCGCGAACCCGTCCCACCACAGGGCGGCGGTCGGAATGTTGTTGTCGCCAAGGGCCGGGGACGCCGCGAAGGCGGTGCTGGCCGCGACCTCGGGTGCCGGGCTGTCGTCGGCGATATAGGCGCCGGCCCGCGAGCCCCAGGACAGCGACAGCACGGACTCGCCGGCTTCCCAGACGGGTTTCTGCGCGTTGGAGTCGAAGGTCGCCCAATCCGGGCTCATGTAGTCGAGCATGCGCTTCATGTTTTCCAACACGGCGATGCCATTTTCATTGTTGATGTCCAGTTCGGCGCTGCCGGGTTTGAAGAAGTCGGCGCCGGTCCCGAGGTAGGTGTTCACGAATTCAGCGGCAATGTTCCAGCCCGGCATGAAGTTCGAGGACAGGGGCGTTGCGTATCCGGCAGCCTGCAGTGTGTCGGCGGCGGCAAACACCTCATCAAAGGTGGTCGGCACCTCAATGCCGTGTTCGGCCAGCACATCCTCGCGGTAGAACAGGTGCTGCGAGTTTGCCATGAAGGCAATCGCCATGATCTTGCCGTCGACAATGATCTTCTGGCTGTTGGTCAACTGGCCACCGTGCTTGGCCACCAGATCGTCCAGCGGACGCACCAGCCCGTCATTGAGCAGCGGTACCAGCGAGTTTGTGGCGACAATCGCGACGGTATAGGTGGCCGGGTCGATCGACAGGGCCGGCACCTGGATGTTCTTGTGCTCTTCGGTCTGGTTGCGTGTCACCTCAACGGTGTCCGAGGCGCATTTCTCGGCCCAGTCGGCGACGGCGTGCAGCGCTTCGAAGTCGTTGGACAGAATGCGGACCGAACCGCTTTCGATACCGCAATCGGCAAAGGCCATGCCGCCCGCAACGATCAGGGCAGAGGCGGCGGTCGCCGATTTGAAATGGAAATTCATGAGTGGTTGCTCCCGTTGGACAGACTGAAGAAGGTGCCGGATGTTTCTTGTTCTCGATGCCGGCGCAGCATGGCACCCCCGAAACCGTAGTCAGGCATGAATTCGATTGCAAATATTTTGTGAAGCGCATTGAAAATTGCAAAAGGCGAGGACAGGCGCAGCGGCTAACGCAAGGGAAGAAGGGTGAATTCTCCCGCGGACGCCGCGTGTGAAACAGAGTTTTCATGCGCCTGTGGTGGCTGGATGGCCCGCATTGCAACGCCTCCCTTCGTATTGGGTGCCAAAACCGTGTGGCGAGTCGCGGCGCGCCAGATACATGTCACCGACGGCCAATCTGTCTTGCAAACGAATGCAAACTATGCGTTGCTGGAGTCTAATCGACAGTCAGGGACGGAGATCGACATGGCGACCAAAGGCACAAACGGCAGCGAAAAGGGGGCCGATGCTCCGCCCGCCGTGCTGCAGTCCGAGCGTCGGGATTTCGTTGACATGGTGCCCACCGACCGACCGCGCGCGCAGCCCATGCGCGGCTTCGATCCGATCTATACCGACATCGTGGACTATATCGTGCGCTGCACCCATCGCATCTGGGACGAGCGCGACGTGGGCCTGATCTATACCCATTACACGCACAACTGCGTGGTCTATGGCGCCACCGGCACCATCTACAATCGCGAGGACGTGGTGCATGACACCATCAAGCGGCTGTTCATGCTGCCCGAGCGGCGCGGCATGGCCACTCATGTCATCTGGAATGGCAACGAGGATGACGGCTTCTACACCTCGCATCTGGTGACCGGGGCCGGGCGGCACAGCCAGCCGGGCATCTATGGCAAACCGACGGGCCGCAGTTTTGTCGCGCGCACCATTGCCGACTGCATGGTCTACGAGAACAAGATCTATCGCGAATGGCTGGTGGTCGACAGCATGGCGCAGATCAAGCAGATCGGCCTGGACCCGCAGGTCTTTGCCGAGGATCTGGCCCGGCCCTATTTCGAAAAGGGGCTGCTGGCCGTGGATATGGGTGAAAACCGCCGGATGATCGGGCAATACCCGCCCGAGACCGAGTGCGATACTTCAATCGCCAACACCGCCGAAGAAGCCGAGGTGCTGCGCTGGCTGCACGAGATCCACAACCGCCGCATGTTCGGCCAGATCCGCGAGGTCTATGCGCCCACCGTGCAATATCACGGCCCGCTGATGAAGGAACTCTACGGCCACGGCGCCATCACCCATCAGACCGTGGGTCTGTATGCGACCATCCCGGACGGGTTTTACATCCCCCAGCACATCTGCTCGACCCCTTGCGAGGAGGGCGGCACCAAGGTTGCGGTGCGCTGGATCGTCGAGGGGCATCACCTGGGCTGGGGTGTCTTCGAAGAACTGGGCGCCCCAACCGGCAAGCGGCTTCAGGTCATGGGGATGAGCCATTTCCACATTCGCGACGGCAAGGTCGTGGACGAATGGACCAACATCGACGAGATGTCGCTGCTGATGCAGATCAAGCTGGCGCAGATGGCAGATCGGGACAGCGCCGTTTTGAGGGACGAGATCTAGTCCGACCCTCGACCCGGCAGCGGGTTATGAACGCGCGTTCGGGCCGGGGTCTTTCGCGTCATTGCGCTGTCAGGGCGCGCTGTCACGCTGATAGATCCAGTCGTGCGCCGGGTCATTGGCAAAGCGCCACTTGCGCAGCGGTCCGGCCATCACGTTCAGGTAATACATCTCGTACCCATAGGGCGCGGCACAAGGATGATGGCCACGCGGGACCAGCACCACGTCACCATCGGCCACGGCCATGGTTTCGTCCAGATCGCCGTTTTCGGTATAGACCCGCTGAACCCCGAAGCCCTGCGCCGGGTTCAGGCGGTGATAATAGCTCTCTTCCAGATAGGTCATGCGCGGGAAGTCATCCTCGTCATGGCGATGCGGAGGATAGCTGGACCAGTTGCCACTGGGGGTGAAGACCTCGGTCACCAGCAGGCTGTCGGCTACGTCCCGATCTTCCATGGCGATGTTATTGATATAGCGGGTGTTCTGGCCCTTGCCGCGCGGGGTGGTCTGGATGCCGTCAGGGTCGATGCGCTGTGCAGATCGGCCCGTGCCCCCGGGAGCGGTGCAGACCGCCAGCTTGCACGATGTTGTCGCGCGAGCCTGCCAGTCGCTGCCTGCAGGCACATAAAGGCAATGGGGCGGGGTGCGGTCGAAGACGTTCATCCGTTCGCCCATCTCCCCGAAATCCTCGCCGACCGCAGCCAGTTCGGCGCGGCCTTCGACCAGCACGAGGATCGCTTCCCGGTCGCCGGTCTGGGCCTGAACACGCTGTCCCGGTTCAAGGATGTGAAGCGCGAAACCGACATATGTCCAGCCGGCACTTTCCGGCGTGATGTCATGAACAAGCCCGGCAGAACCTGTGGGGCGTCGTTTGAGATCGGGCACGGGGAAACTCCTTTATTCAGCGAATGTCCGGGAACTGCCGCCGGTGTCCCGGCGGCAGCAGGTTCAGACGGTGCCGCCGAGCGAGCCTTCAAGCTTGACCAACTCCTGACCACCGGCCATGAGATCCTGAAGTTCCTCGGGGGTGATCTGGCCGCGCTGCGCCGTTCCAAGGGTCTTGCCCCGGTTCAGCACGGTAAAGCGGTCGCCCACGGCCATGGCATGGCGCACGTTGTGGGTGATGAAGACCACGGCGATATCCTGCTTGCGCACCTTGTCGATGGTCGCCAGCACGTTCGCGGTCTGGCGCACCCCAAGCGCCGAAGTCGGCTCGTCCAGGATCAGCACCTTGGCCCCGAAATGCACGGCGCGGGCGATGGCCACGGTCTGACGCTCGCCCCCTGACAGGGTACCGACCGCCTGATCGGGCCCGCGCAGATTGATGCCCATCTTGCGCATTTCTTCCATGGTCACGCGGTTCGCATAGTCATGGTCGAACAGCTTCAGCGGCCCGACTTTCTTCAACGGCTCGTTGCCCATGAAGAAGTTTCGGCTGACCGACATCAGCGGGATCATCGCCAGATGCTGGTGCACGGTGGCAATCCCGGCCGCGATGGCATCGCGCGGATCTTCGAAGTGCATCGGCTGGTCTTCGAAGAAGATCTCGCCGCTGGTGGGCTTGTGAACCCCCGACATGGTCTTGATGAAGGTCGATTTGCCCGCGCCATTGTCGCCCAGAAGACAATGACACTCGCCAGGATAGACATCGACCGAAACCCCGGCCAGGGCGATCACCGATCCGAAATGCTTCTGGATCTTGACCATCCGGATGATGGGTGCATGTGTGCTGCGGGTGTTCATATCAGCGTTCCCCCGTGATCAGGCGGCGAATATAGGTGTTCAGAACCACCGCAAAGAGCAGGATGATACCCAGGAAAACCCGGAACAGCGAGCTTTCGACACCGGCAAAGAACAGACCCTGCTGGACGACGCCGAAGATCAGCGCACCAAGGGCTGCGCCCAGCACCGACCCGTAGCCGCCGGTCAGCAGGGCGCCGCCGATGACCACCGCGATGATCGCCTCGAATTCCTTCAGAAGGCCGCGATCCGCACCGGCCGATCCGAACTCCATGACCTGGCAGGTGGCAAACACCACCGCGCAGAAGGCGGTGAACATGAACATCAGGATCTTGACGCGGTTGACCGGCACGCCCGAGTTGCGGGCGGCTTCGGCATCGCCACCGGCCGCGAAGATCCAGTTTCCGAACCGGGTCTTGGTCAGCAGGAAGTGACCGAAGATCACCAGCACGATGGCCCAGACGATCAGCATCGGAATGCCGTCGACCACCGGCTGCCCTTCACGGGTGCCGCGCGAGAATGTGGCGATCATCCCGTTGTTGCCCATCCAGGTGAACAAGCCACCCAGGATCTTGCCGCCGAAGATGGCCGCCAGCCAGTCGCCTTCGGCCACGTCACGGACACCCCCGATGATGGTTTTGCGTTCGATGGTCTGGGGCAGGTAGATGGTGAAGCCGCGCAGGATGAACAGGAAAGCCAGCGTGACGATGAAACTGGGCAGCCCGGTACGGATCACGATGTAGCCGTTCAGCGCGCCAATGGCGACGCAGACGACGAATGTGACAATGATCGCGCTCCAGACCGGCCAGCCGAAGGTGACCGAAAGAATGGCGATCATCATGCCGGAAAAGCCGATCATCGAGCCGACCGACAGGTCGAATTCGCCGGCAATCATCAGCAGGCAGGCGCCCACGGCGATGATCATGAATTGTGCCGATACCGTCGACCAGTTGAGGATGCCCTGGCTGTTGAACATGCCGCTGTCGAGGGCAAACAGCAGGAAGAAGGTGAACACGGCTATTGTTCCGACGATACCGCCTAGTTCGGGGCGGATGAGGGCGCGGCGCATGGCCGACATTTCCTTGACCCGTTCATCGGCAACAGTTTTGGACTGCGCTGTCTGTGACATCGCTCGGGCTCCGTTCTGTGCTGTGAGAAATGTGGGGAAGGGGCGGGCGCCGTTTGTCGGCGCCCGCCCGGGATGCCTTAGCGGTATTCGCCGGCGAACTGTTCCACCAGTTCCAGGCCATCAGCGGTCACGAAACCCGGACCCGAGTTGATGTTGTTGCCGGGCAGAACGCCGTAGCGATGGTAGTTGGTCATGATCACGATGGGCAGGTAGCCCTGCAGGAACGGCTGCTGGTCGATGCCCCATTGGATGACGCCACCCTTGATCGCTTTCACGATTTCCGGACCAAGGTCGAAGGTGCCAAAGTAGATGTCGCCGGCCATGCCGTTTTCATCCAGCGCCTGGATCGTCGGATCGGCGGACACCGGGCCAAGGGTCAGGATCGCATCGGTGTCCTGGTTGGCCGACAGATAGGCCAGAACCTTGTTCTTGATTTCGGCCGGGTCGGTGCCGCTGTCGAGCATGGCGTTGCCCAGTTCGATGCCCAGACCGTCTGCGAAGCCCTGGCAGCGCTGTGCCAGCGTCGGCTGCTGGATCGAATGGTTCACGCAGAGGAACGAGCCAATGCCGTCACCCTTGGCGCGCAGACCGGCGGCATAGCCGGCATCGTATTCGGGCTGGCCCACGTACATCAACGCGCCAACCTCACGCGCCTGATCGGCAGAGCCGGTGTTCATGATGATGACGTCGACGCCGGAGGCGACCGCATCCATGATCGGGCCTTTCAGAACATCGTAGTCCGCCAGCGTGGTAACGATCCCGTTCGGGCCAGAGGCGGCGGCCTGTGCGATGATCCGCGCCATGTCGGCGATGTCACCGGTGGGCGGGTTGCGATACTCGACCTCGACATCCATCTGCTCGCCCGCAAGGGCAATGGCGTTCTTGATCGTGTTCCACCAGCTGTCGGAATCCGGTGCGTGGCTGACAAGCACGTATTTTTCGCCCTCTGCCGCGGCCGTTGTTGCGCCTGCCATTGGCAAGGCAGCAACCGCCGAGCCAAGGATGAGCCCGAGAATGTTGCGCTTCATGGTATCCTCCCTAAAGTCCATGGTCGTATCTTCGCGGCTCGATGAACCGCTCACCGAGAGAAAACCACGAATCGACGCATTTTGCAACCGGTTGCAAAACTGTTTCGGAAGATTGATGCTGCGGAGCGTGGCCGGGTCGTATAGAAAGACCGGCGGAATTGATGTTGAGCCGCGGAGGACCGTTGGATGCCGGTTACCTTGAAGGATGTTGCCGAACGGGCGGGGGTCTCGCGATCCGCGGTTTCGCGCACCTTCACGGCGGGCGCTTCGGTGTCGGCCAAGACCCGGCGCAAGGTCGAGAAAGCCGCAACCGAACTGGGCTACAGCCCCAACGCGCTGGCCAGCAGCCTGACCACCGGGCGCACCAAGCTGATAGGGCTGATTTCCAACAACTTCCACAACCCGATCTTCCTGGAAGTCTTCGACCTGTTCACCCGCGGGTTGCAAGAGCGTGGGTTGCGCCCGCTGCTGGTCAATCTGTCGGATGAGGTTGCCCCGGACAATTCGGTTCAGATGCTGCGCCAGTATTCGGTGGATGGCGTGGTTGTTGCCTCTTCGACGCTGCCGCCGGATTTCGCAGAGGCCTTTCGCAGCGCCGGCATCCCGGTGGTGCACAGCTTTGGGCGGTATTCCAGTTCCCCGAAGGTGCATGTGGTGGGCATCGACAACATCGAATGTGGGCGGCTTGCCGCGCGGGCGCTGGTGGACCGGGGCTATGACACCGTGGCCTTCCTGGGGGGGCCGGAGCGCGCCACCTCGACCCAGGATCGTTTCGCGGGCTTTCGCGAGGAAATGCTGCGCCACCCGCAAATTCGGACCCGGCACAGCTTTGCCGCCGCCTATTCCTTTCAGGCCGGACGGGCCGAAATGCTGCGCCTGATCGCCGAGGGTCCGGCGCAGGCCTATTTCTGCGGCGATGACGTGTTGTCCATCGGGGCGCTGAGTGCCGTGCGCGATGCCGGGCTCAGGGTGCCCGAAGACATCGGGATCATCGGGCTGAACGACATGGAAATGGCCGGGTGGGAAAACATCAACCTCACCACCATCCGCCAGCCCATCCAGCAGATCATCCGGTCATCGATCGAACTTGTGGTGGCGATGCTGGACGAGCCGGACCGCTATCCCGAGGCCCGGCTCTTTCCCTGTTCGCTGGTGGAAAGGGGCACGTTGCGTCCGCTTTCCTGAGGCTTCAGCGAAACATCGGCGGGCGGGCATCGACCCAGGCGCCGTCCTTGCTGGCCGAGGACACGGCTGCATGTACGGCGGCCATCGACCGCACACCATCGGCCGCCCCCGGCAACCCGTCGCGCACTTCGCCCCGGATCGCATCCGCCAGATCGCAGTAGATGTTCGCCACCGCCAGCGGGAACCCTTCGGGATGGGCAATAGATACCCGCGACAGCCGCTGCGCGTCGGCATGCAGCCCGCCTTCACCCTTCTCGATGATCTGGGTGCGCCCGCCGACCGGGGTATAGATCAACTGGTTGGGCTGCTCCGATGCCCACCGCAACCCGCCGGTTTCACCGAACACCTGGATGTCGAATCCATGCTGCCGCCCGATGGCCACCGAAGACGTCCACAGCCGCCCGACCGTGCCCCCGGCCATGCGGAAGTTGAGCATCGCATCGTCCTCCAGCACCCGGCTGGGAATGGTCGAGGCAAAATCGGCCGCCAGTTTTTCGACCTCATCGTCACAGATGAAGCTGGCCATGTGCAGCGCATGAATCCCGCAATCGGCGAATTGCCCCGAGACACCCGCCATCGCCGGATCATAGCGCCAGCGCACGCGCGGATTGTCGGCATCGGTGGCGTCGCCGTGGTGGCCGTGGCTGAAGTTCGTCACCACAAGCCGAACCATGCCGATCTCGCCCGCCCGCACCATGGCCCGCGCCTGCCGCACCATCGGGTAGGCCGAATAGCAGTAGTTGACCGCACAGATCTTGCCGGTCGCTTCAGCAACGCGGACAATCTCTTCGCCTTCCTCGACGGTCATGGTCATCGGCTTTTCGCACAGCACGTTGAACCCGGCCTCAAGAAACGCCTTGGTGATTTCGAAATGCGTGGCGTTGGGCGTGGCGACGGTGACCAGATCGACGCGGTCGGGCCGGTCGCGTTCGCCGGCCAGCATCTCGGTCCAGTCGCCATAGGCACGATCGGCTGCAATACCAAGGCGTTGCGCATAGTCGCGCCCCGCGTCGGGGCGGTGATCCAGGGCCCCGGCGGCAAATTCGAAATGGCCATCGGCCAATGCGCCAAGACGGTGCGCCGGGCCGATCTGGCTGCCTTCGCCGCCGCCGATCATGCCCCATTTCAGCTTCGTCATCTGTTCGGCCCTTTCACTTGAAACCGATGGATTCGAGGTATTCGCGGTTGTCCCGGTTGTCCGCCATGGGCGTGACATCCAGCGTCGGATCAATGTCCTGTTCGACCGTGCACCAGCCTTCGAAACCGTGATCCAGAAGCACTTGCCGAACGGCCGGGAAGTCGACATCGCCAAGCCCGAGCTTGCAGAAGATCCCTTTGCCGCAGGCATCGTAGAACCCGGTTCGGCTGGCAATGACATCTGCTTTAACTTTCGGCTCGATGTCCTTGAAGTGCATGTAGGAAATGCGATTCATGTGGCGCTTCATGAAGGCCACCGGATCGAAACCGGCATAGGAGTGATGCCCGGTGTCGAAGCAGATCTTCAGGATCTTCTCGTCTACCTCGTCAAGCAGTCGCTCAAGTTCCGGCTCGAAATCCATGAAGCCCGCGGCATGGGCGTGGATACCGACGGTCAGGCCGTATTCCTCGGTGCCGATACGGGCAGATTCGGCCAGCCTGTCGCGGTAAGCGGTCCATTCGGCCTTGTCCATCTGCTCGGCCTCATCCGCCCGTCCGGCGGTCGGGGCGCGGCGCGGCGAGATGGAATCGATCAGCACCAGATGCTGCGCGCCATGCGCCACCAACGCCTTGCAGGTGCGATGGGTGCCGTCCAACACGTCATCCCATTGCGCCGGGTCGTGATACGCCCGGAAGACAACGCCGCCGATCAGTTCCAGACCGTGCTGGTCCAGCGCCTCGGCCAGTTCCACGGGATCCTCGGGCATGAAGCCGACCGGACCCAGTTCGATCCCCTTGTAGCCCGCTTCGGCGCATTCCTTCAGCACCGTCTGCCAACTGGGATTACGCGGATCGTTGGCGAATTCGACGCCCCACGAGCAGGGCGCATTGCCTATGCGAATGGTCATTCTGGAAGCCTTTCAGATGGTCGGGTCTTGGGGAACGTCCTGCCACGTCCGGGTCCGGGACGAGGTCAGAGCGGCCTGAACAACGCGCATGACGGCTAATCCGTCGCGGAACGTGGGCCAGGCCGGGGTGCCGGTTTCGATGGCGCGCAGGAAATGATGCGCCTCGATGATGATCTGATCCTGATAGCCGGTGCCGTGGCCCGGCCCTTGGCAGAACGGCAGATAGTCGGGATGCGCCGGCCCGGTCAGGATCTTGCGAAAGCCGCGTTCGGCCTCTGGCCCCTCGGCCCGGTACAGCCACAACGCGTTCTGGTCTTCCTGGTCGAACCGGATGGACCCGCGGGTGCCGTGCACTTCGTAGGCGTAGCCCATCTTGCGGCCCGTGGCGATCCGGCTGAAATGCATCTGGCCCATGGCGCCATTGGCGAACCGGCACATGACCTGGGCCTGATCATCGTTGGTCACCGCGCCACCGGGCCGTTGGGCGTGCACCGTCTCGACCTCGGCCACAAGACTGCGAACCGGGCCGATCAGGGCCAGGGCGGCGTTGATCATATGGGGGGCAAGGTCACCCAGGGTGCCATTGGCCATGCCAGAGGTGCGCCATGTCGCCGGGGCTTCGGGGTCGGCATAGAAATCCTCGGTATGCTCTCCGCGAAACCAGGTGACGGTGCCGATGGCCCCCTCGGCGATCAGCTTGCGGGCAAACTGGCTGGCCGGGGTGCCGATATAGTTGTAGCCGACCATGTTGGCGACGCCGCTGGCTTCGGCGGCAGCGACCATGGACTCGGCCTCTTCCAGCGAGGCGCCCATGGGCTTTTCGCACAGCACCGGCTTGCCCAGGGCCAGGGCCGCCTCGGCAATCTCGCGATGCAGCTTCTGCGGCGTGGCAATGACCACGGCCTCGACAAGTGGATCCGTCACCAGCTGCTGCCAGTCATCGGTGCCGCGCCGGGATCCGAAGGCCTGCCGATACGCCTCGGCAGAAGTTTCCGTGCGTGCGGCAACCATCTCGAGACGCGGGCGCAGGGCGGTGTCGAACTGCGCGCCGACCGCTGACATGGCAACGGCATGTGCCTTGCCCATATAGCCGCCACCCACAATTCCAATGCCGATTTCAGCCATGTCGTGCTGCTCTCCAAAATCAGTTTGCAACCGGTTGCAAAACTAGTATCCTCAGAATCAACATCACGCAAGCAGCAATCGTCTACGGCAGGCTGCAGACAAGACAAGGGAGGACCGACGGGCATGAGCGAGACGACATTCCGCCTGACCACGGCGCAGGCCATCGTGCGATGGCTGGCAAACCAGTACATCGAGATCGACGGCGAGGAGCATCGCCTGTGCGGCGGCGGCTTTGGCATTTTCGGGCATGGCAATGTCCCTTGCCTGGGCGAGGCGTTGTACCAGTATCGCGACGCGCTGCCCCTGTATCGCGGCCAGAACGAACAGAGCATGGGGTTCGCGGCGGCGGCCTATGCCAAGACCTGGCTGCGGCAGCGGTTCATGTTCTGCACCGCTTCGGCGGGGCCGGGCACCAGCAACCTGACCACCTCCTCGGCGCTGGCCCATGCCAACCGTCTGCCGATGCTGATGCTGTGTGGCGATACCTATGTGACCCGCCTGCCGGACCCGGTGCTGCAGCAGATGGAGAACTTCCAGGATCCGACGCTGGGGGTCAACGACGCCTTCCGCCCGATCACCCGCTACTGGGATCGCATCACCCATCCGGCACAGGTGATCCAGTCGCTGCCGGCGGCTGTGGCGACCATGCTTGATCCCGGCGATTGCGGCCCGGCCTTCATCGGCCTGCCACAGGATGTGCAGGGCTGGGCCTATGACTATCCGGCGGTGTTCTTCGAGAAGAAGGTGCATCGCATTCGCCGGATCATGCCGGATGTGGCCGAGGTGGCCGACGCGGCAGCCCTGTTGAAAGCCGCCGAACGCCCGATGATCATTGCCGGGGGCGGGGTCCAGTATTCCGGTGCGGCCGCCGAACTGACCGCCTTCGCCGAGGCGCATCAGATTCCGGTGGTCGAAACCATCGCCGGACGCGCCAACATGCTGGCGACGCATCCGCTGAACATCGGGCCGATCGGCGTGACCGGCTCGGACAGCGCCAATGCCATTGCCGAACAGGCGGATGTCATACTTGCCGTGGGCACGCGGTTGCAGGATTTTACCACCGGATCGTGGACTGCTTTCGCAAAGGATGCCCGGCTGATTTCGATCAATGCCGCGCGCCACGATGCGGGCAAGCACGGCTCGGTGCCCGTGGTGGGCGACGCCCGCTGTGCGCTGGAGGCACTTGGTGCTGCGGCACAGGGGTATACCGCGCCAGACGGCTGGACGGAACAGGCGCAGGACGAACGGCGCAAATGGGATGCCTACGTGGCCGACAACGTCGCACCCGGCAACAAGCCCAATTCCTATGCGCAGGCCATCGGTGTGGTGAACGCGCTGTGCGACCCGCGTGACCGGATCGTGACCGCTTCGGGTGGGCTTCCTGCCGAGGTCACCGCCAACTGGCGGACGCTGGACATCGGTACGGTGGATGTCGAATTCGGCTTTTCCTGCATGGGGTACGAGATCGCCGGTGGCTGGGGCGCCCGGATTGCCCAGGCCGAGCGCGAGCCCGACAAGGACACCATCGTTCTGGTGGGCGACGGCGCCTACATGCTGATGAACTCCGATATCTATTCGTCGGTGCTGACCCGCAAGAAGATGATCGTGCTGGTGCTCGACAACGGCGGCTGGGCAGTCATCAACAAGCTGCAGAACAACGTGGGCAGCGAAAGCTACAATTGCCTTTACGAGGATACGCCCACCATCCCCGAAGCCTTCGACGTGGATTTCGAAGCCCATGCCGCCGCGATGGGGGCCACCGCCGAAACCGTCGAAAACCCGGCAGAACTGGCCGAGGCATTCAAACGCGCCAAGGCGTCGGACAAGACCCATGTGATCTGCATGAAGGTCGCCGCCTACGGGGCCTGGACCGACAAGGGCCACACCTGGTGGGAATGCGGGACGCCAGAGGTCAGCGATAGCCCGCGCGTGCGCGCAGCCCATGAAGATTGGGAATCCTCCCGCCACCTTCAGCGTCGGGGGGTGTGATGGGCACGTTGATCGACGGCATCCGGAAAAGCCGCTTTGCGGTCTTCGGCCGGGCGGGGATGGACATGTTCGCCGACCCGCCGGGCACCAAGGCCGAACACGCCCAGACCTTCCGCGCGGATCTTGGCGGATCGTCTGCCAACATCTGCGCCGGGCTGTGCAAGCTGGGGGCGCATTCGGCCCTGGTCACCTCGGTCTCGAACGATTGCGTCGGGCGGTTCTGTACCAACCGGCTGAACCACTATGGGGTCGATACGCAGTATCTGCGGGTTCTGGACGGGGAATATCGCATCTCTCTGGCCGTGTATGAAAGCACGATGGAGGACTTCCAGAACTGCATCTACCGCAACAACGCAGTGGATTTTCAGGTCACGCCGCAGGACGTGGATCGGGTCGACTACAGCGCCTATGGCGCGCTGATCACCGCCGGGACGGTTTTCGCGGCCGAGCCGTCGCGCGGGGCCACTTTCCGCGCCTTCGAAAACGCCCGTGCAGCCGGTCTGCCCGTCATCTTCGACATCGACTATCGCCCCTATTCCTGGCCATCGCCGGAAGTGGCCGCCGAGGTTCTGTCCCGCGCCGGGGCCGAAAGCGACATGATCGTCGGCAACGATGAAGAGTTCGGCTTCATGGCCGGCGGCCTTGACAAGGGGCTGGACAAGGCCCGCGAACTGGCCGCGCAACCGGGCCGCATCGTGATCTACAAGATGGGGCAGGAGGGCGCGATGACCCTTGCCGATGGGCAAGAGATCCGCACCGGTGTCTTCCCCGTCACCGCCGTCAAACCCAATGGCGCGGGCGACAGCTTCATGGCCGGCCTGCTGGCCGCACTGGCCGAAGGCCGCGAGCTGCGCGACGCGGTTCTGCGCGGGTCTGCCTGTGCCGCCATCGTCGTTTCGCAACCGGGCTGCGCCCCGGCGATGCCCACCACGGCCGAACTTGAACAGTTCATTGCCACCCATCCTGGCCCGACTTCGGTCTGACCGCGCCCCCAATACGGAAGATCCGCCATGCATATTCCCCCCTTTGACAACGCCAACGCTCCGATCGTCGATGCCGATGATCCGCGGGTTCCGCTGAACTACTTCAACATCGTCAAACTGAAATCCGGCGAGGCCTTCGAATACCAGGTGCCGGGGTATGAAACCTGCATCGTGCCCGCCACCGGCACCGTCGATGTGGATGTGGAGGGCGTAAGCTTTGCTGCCCTTGGCAGCCGGGGCATCGATGTCTGGGACGGCGAGCCCGAGGGCATCTATGTGCCTTCGGGCGCAAGGGCCCGCATGGTGTGCCAGTCCGACAGTGCCGAGGTTTTCGTCGCCGGGGCAAAATACGACACGGTGCTGGAGCCTTTCGACGTGCGCGCCGATGGTATCGACTTCGTGCAATACGGCTCTGACGACACCAAGACCCATCGCAAGATCAAGCACATCCTCGGCCAGAAGCAGCATGACAAGGTCGGCCGCCTGCTGGTGTCCGAGCTGTACACCGTGGGGCAGGGAGGCTGGTCGGGGTTCCCCTCGCACAAGCACGACACCGATCGTCTGCCCGATGAAACACGCCACGACGAAACCTACAATTTCCGGTTCCGGCCCAATCACGGCTCGGGCCTGCAGATGCTGCAACGTGTCGACAATGAACCCGGCGATGCCTATCACATCGTCGATGGCTCCACGATCCTGATCGACAATGGCTATCACCCGTGCTGCGCCCTGCCGGGATACGAGATGTATTATTTCACCATCCTCGGCGGGCTGAGCCAGCGGTCCCTGGTGCAGTTCTTCCAGCCCACCCATGCCTATCAGGTGGAAACGATCCCCGGGATCAAGGACATGGTGGCGAAGTTCAAATGACATTGGCAACTCTTGCAGAGGTCCTGCAACCCGCTTTGAAACAAGGGTATGCTGTGGCCGGTCTGGTCACGCTGGGGTGGGAGGACATGCGCGCCTTTGTGGCCGCCGCCGAAGCCGAAGGCACGCCGGTGATCCTTCAGGCTGGCCCGAGCTGCCGCGCGCACACACCGCTGCCCATTCTGGGCAAGATGTTCCGGCATCTGGCCGAGGGAGCATCGGTGCCGGTGGTGGCCCATCTGGATCACGGCTACACCATGGAAGAGTGCCGGCTTGCGCTGGACAGCGGGTTCACCTCGTTGATGTTTGACGGGTCGCGCAAGCCGCTGGAACAGAACATCGCCGAAACCGCCGCAGTGGCCAAACTGGCCCATGGTGCAGGCATTTCCTGCGAGGGCGAGATCGGCTTCGTCGGCTATTCCGGCGGCGAGAATTCCGCCGGGACCGACCCCGAGGAAGCCGCGCGCTTTGCCCGCGAAACCGGGGTGGACGCGATGGCGATTTCGGTCGGCAATGTGCATTTGCAGACCGAGCGTGACGGCGGTCTGGACGAAGCACGCATCCGGGCCATAGAGGCCGTGACCGAGGTGCCGCTGGTCATTCATGGCGGATCGGGCGTGCCCCATGCCCAACGGCTGAAACTGGCCACGACCTCGGCCATCTGCAAGTTCAACATCGGAACGGAACTGCGCATGGTGTTTGGTCAGGCGCTGCGGGACGCGGTCAATCACGACCCCGACCGGTTCGACCGTGTGCAGATCCTGCAAGAAACCCACGAGCCCCTGATTGCCGCCGGGCGCGAGGTCTTGCGCGGCTTCGGCGCCCCCAAAACAAGGTAACATCAGATGCGGATAGGACTTCTTGGATGCGGACGCATCGGCGGGGTGCACGCCGACAGCATTGCCCTGCTGCGCGAGGTGACGCTGGTGGCCGTGGCCGATGCCTTCGATGCCCCGGCACAGACGCTGGCCGCCCGCACCGGGGCCGAGGTGCGCAGCATCGATGCGCTGGTGGCCTCGGACGATATCGACGCGGTGGTAATCGGCACGCCGACCGACACCCACTATGATCTGATCCACGGGCTGGCCGCACACGGCAAGGCAATCTTCTGTGAAAAGCCGATCGACATGTCCGCCGACCGCATCCGAGACTGCATCCGCGCAGTCGAGGCCGCAGGCGTGCCCTTCATGACCGGCTTCAATCGGCGGTTCGATCCGAATTTCCGGGACTTGCAGCAGACGCTTCGTGACGGTGGTCTGGGGAATGTCGAGATCATCACCATCCTGTCGCGCGATCCCTCGCCGCCGCCGCACGCCTATGTGCGCAGTTCGGGCGGCCTGTTCAGGGACATGATGATCCACGATCTGGACATGGCCCGCTTCCTGTTGGGAGAGGAGCCGGTCAGCATCCACGCCATCGGCGCGGCCCTGGTCGACCCCGAGGTCGCCACCCTTGGCGATGTGGACACGGCGGCGGTCAACCTGATTACGGCCAGCGGCAAGATCTGCCAGATTTCGAACTCCCGTCGAGCCACCTATGGTTACGACCAGCGGATCGAGGTGCACGGCTCAAAGGGGATGCTGCGCGCCGGGAACGTTCACAAGACCACGCTGGAGCGTGCAGACGAAAGCGGGTTCTGCAAATCCCCGGTCGAGGATTTCTTCCTGCAGCGGTATCGGGCCGCCTATGCCGCCGAAATGGCCGTCTTCGTGGACAGTGTCCGCGCAGGGCAGCCGCCGCAGCCATCGATCCACGATGGGTTGAAAGCACAGATCCTTGCCGATGCCGCGACCCTGTCCTGGCAAAGCGGTCAGGTGGTGCGCCTCGAGACGGGCTCGGCCTAGCCTTCCGGCAGCGCGCCAGGTGTCGGCGGCGTGCGGGCCAGACGGAATACGAAACCAACGCCATCGGAGAGCTCTCCGGTGGCGCTTTTCTTTGTTTCACACCGGACCTGGCAAAGCAGGACCACAAGACAGCCCCGTTGATTAGTTTCAGCAGGTGGGCTAGGTCAGAACAAACCGTGTAATTTCTGGTCTGAATTCATGAAATTTACAGCCAAAGATGTCGCCCGGCGTTGCAACACATCGACCGCTGCCGTGTCGCGGGCCTTTCGCCCGGAATCCTCTGTCGCGCCCGATGTTCGCAGTCGGATCCTGGAAACCGCCCGCGAGATGGGCTATGCGCCGCCGCAGCTCCGCCGGTCCGGCCCGCGCCGGATCCGCGCCCTGTCCCTGGTCGTCGGCGACATCACCAACCCGTTCTATCCGGCCATCCTGGATCGGTTTGCCACGGAAATCTCGAATCAGGGCCGCGATATGGCGGTGCATTCCGTTCCACCGGGCCAAACGGTCGACAGTGTCATGCCGCAGGTGTTCCGCATGCGCACCGATGCCGTGGTGGTGACTTCGGCCAACCTGTCGTCACGACTGGCGCGCGAATGCAAGCTGCGCGGCATTCCAGTGGTGCTGTTCAATCGGGTTCAGGCCGACGCGACGATCAGCGCTGTCTGCACCGACAACTACAACGGCGGCCGCATGGTGGCCGAACACCTTGCCAACAGGGGAAGTCAGACCATCGCCTTCATCGGCGGCATTCGCGACACCTCGACCCATCTAGAGCGCCGGCGCGGGTTTCGCGACGCGCTGAACGATCGCGGCATGAAGGTGGCCTATGAAGGCGCAGGGCAATACGACTATGGCGTGTCGCGCGCTTTTGCCGATCTTCTGTTTCGCGACCCCAAGCGCCCCGACGGGGTGTTCTGCGCCAATGACATCACCGCCATTGCCGCCATCGACTCGGCGAAAGAGGCGGGCCTCGTCCCCGGTCGGGATGTGGCCATCATCGGCTTTGACGACGTTCCGATGGCAGCATGGGCGTCCTACAAGCTGACCACCGTGCGGCAGAAGACCAACCAGATGGTGCGCAATACGCTGGATCTGATCGAGGAAACGGTTCTGGATCCCGATGCGCAGGGCAGCGTGCGCATGGTGCGCGGTGAGCTGATCCTGCGTGAAAGCGGGTGAAATAGCCCGCAATTTTTCATTCGTGACTTCCGAAAAATTGCGCATGTGGATGGAACAGGTACGGCCCGCTTCATCTTGGCCCACGGCGGTCATCCGACGTGTCAGGCATTTCACCTTGCAGGGGACACCTGTGCCCCTACATCACATCGGGCTTCTAGATCGCCGTCGTTGCCCGTTCCGATTTGTCCGAGACGTGGCCCGCAACTTCGTCGAGGCAATCATGGAAGCGCCACCGAACAGGCCGTGACCTTGCCACGCCGATCCCCGCTTCGGACGGCGGCGATGACCGTCAATTCGGAATTCACGGCCCGGCTTGTCGCCGGACAGATGATGCATGGCATGTTCGTCAAGACGCCCATCCCGTCATGATCGAGATCCTCGGCCGGTCCGGTCTGAGTATCATGGGCAACGACGCCTCTGCCTGCTGAAGCAGGTTTCGTCGGCCACGCGGAACAATGCAAATTGTGCGTGTGCCACTTCTGCGGGATCAATGTCCCCAATGGCGGCGCCGCGCCCGACAGGCAAGCGGGGGAATAGCACGCGGCGGATTCCAGTGGGCTACGGTGGGCGGGGTAGGAGGACGAAAGGCCGGTGCGCCGACTCCCGGACACGGCAAGGGGGTAGATGCATCTGGCGATACCCAATCGAGAGCGCCCTGCTTGATCCAGTCAGAAGAGAAGGAACCCGGCGCATGGCCTTGCACGCTGCAGCCTGTTTGGTGGCAGTCTCAACACCGGATCCCGTGCCGTGAAACAGCAGCGGCGCCACGGAAACCCGCAGCGCCGCTGACGATCTTCTGTTGCGCGACCTCAGAGGTTCAGATCGACATCCACCGAAATCAGACCGCTGGCAACATAGGTCGAAGCCAGTTGATGCAGCGCGATGCCTTCCAGTTCGGCGATATCGACGAAGTCACCGCCCTGGCCATCCTGATCGACCAGTACAAGCGTGTCGGCACCGGTCACCTGCAACTGGATGAAATTGTCGATCCCGGCAGACATGTCCTGTCCTGCGAAGATCATGGTCAGGTTCAGCGCGTCGCCTTGCGCGATGTTGAAGTCGGTGACGCTGTCGCAATAGCGATCCTCGACAATTGCGAACACGAAGGTGTCCGCGCCAGCGCCGCCGGTCAACGCATCCTCCAGGGTTCCACCATCCAGAATGTCGTTGCCGTTGCCACCAACCAGCGTGTCCTTGCCCTTGGCGCCGATCAGGATGTCGTTGCCGTCACCCCCAAGCATCGTGTCGTGGCCGTTCTGACCGTACATCTTGTCATCGCCGGCGCCGCCATTCAGATCGTCGCTGCCGCCCTCGCCGTAGATAATGTCGTCAAAGTCACCACCGATGACGGTGTCGTTGCCGTTCCCGGCCTGGATGAAGAGATTCTGGGTGCTGCCAGAGTAGTCCAGAAAGTCACTCTTGTCGCCGCCGGAGACGGTCAGGTTGCCGGTACCGGTGCCGCCGGTGCCGCCACCTGTGCCACCACCGGTTCCTCCGCCGCCGGTCCCGCCGCCGGTACCGCCACCGCCATTGCCACCCGAGCCGCCGCCGCCGCCCACCGAGGTATCGACTTCGTTCAGCTTGGTGACAAAGCCTGCACGGCTTCCGGCCTTGTTGCCGTCGTTGGCATTCAGAAGATCAAAATCGTTCGACATGGTCTGACCGCCGATGATCACATCGCCGTTGTCTGCCACTTCGATGGCACGGGCCGCATCGTCGCGCGAGCCACCGATATAGGTCGCATATAGCAGGGTCGAAAGATCCAGGCTGAACACCGCAAGAAAGCCATCCTGCCCGCCGCCGTAGCCACCGAAGGTGGTGTAGTCCGTGACCGGAAGATCGGCAGAATTGGTGGAGCCGGTAATATAGACCGCCTGGTCGGTCACGACGATGCCTTCGGCACCTTCACCGCCCGAACCACCAAAGTAGGTGGCGCCCAGCAGGGTGGTCCCATCCGCCGAGATATACGTGATCATGGCGTCGCTGGGGCCGTTCAGGCTGGATTGGTAGGCAGTCGCGCTTGTCGTGATATCGACGCTGGAGGTGAACGAGAGGGCGTAGAAGTCCCCCTGGCTGTTCACGGCCAGTTGGTGCGTTTCCGACCCTTCGCGATCCGAACCACCGAAGAAGGTCGCGGATTTCAGGGTGCGGCCGTTGGTTTGCCCGTCGAATTTCGCCAGATAGATATCGTCGTCACCCAGGGCGTGGCTTTGCAGGGCGCCGGCGGTTGTGGTCAGATTGCCGTTGTTGCTGGCACTGAACGAGATGTTGATATCGCCCATGTCATCAACACGAACCGAGGGAACGCCGTGCCCCCTGCCGCCGATATGGGTACCATAGAGCAGCGATTGGCCGTCGGAGGACAGTTGCAGGTACATGTTGCTGCCTGGCGTGCGGGTCATCGCGTCCGGAGTCAGCAGGGTGTCGGACATCGTGCTTTCTGCATTGGTATAGCCGACGTGAACCACACCCTGATCATCCACATCGATGTCGCGAATGAACCCGGCGTCACTGCCGCCCAGATAGGTTGTCCATTCCATCGCACCCGTGTCGGCGTCCAGCTTGGTCACAAAGCCATCCTGTTCGCCGTACAGGTTGTTGGGAACCGTGTCGCCGCCGAAGTTGCCCTGGTAGGCGCCAGCGGTCGTCAACAGCCCGTCACCGGCCCGTCCGGCAATATACACATAGCCGTCGTCCGAGACCTCCAGCGCATAGGCGCGGTCATAGCCCTTGCCGCCGATGCGTCCGGACCACAGCAAAGTGCCGTCCGGGGCGTACTTCTGGACGACGACATCCATTTCGTCGGCCCGGCCCGCACTGGCCGCACCCTGATTGGTCTTGTAATCCAGCCCCGATGTGATCGCGACGCCGTTCGGAGATGATGTGCCGCCCGTCACATATATGTTCCCGGCACTGTCTACAGCTACATCTCGCGCGACTGTTCTGTAAGAGCGTTGACCATCAATGTATGTCGAAAAAGAACTCTGCAGCCCGTAACTTGACATTACTACCTCTTCCACTTGATCATTTCTGTACCAGCACCTGCGAAACGCTGTTCCGCAGAATGCACGCTGTCGTTGTATTGCAACCTATGCGTGTAGTTTCCCTTGACGCAACCCGAGCGCGAGGATTTAGGCTGAAATCCGCCCAAATGACCTAGGGTTAGCCACATTGACGCGCAGGGTGATTGCGTTTCGGGGAACTTGCTGTACGCGACCGCGCGGGACGGGCATTTCGGGACAGTCAGCCCTGAAATCTGCATCGCACCGGGATCGACTGCCGGGTGTCAATTCCATGAAATTACCACGCAAGCCACATGTTGAAATCCTGATTTCAGCATCAATTGCAACAGGTAACGTACGTTCATTACCTGCAAGTCAATTTCGGCAAGAGAGGCCTGTCCAATTGCAGAAACCGCAGAAATCCTCGGTGAAAACCTCATTCGGACTGAAAATTTCGAGGCAGGAAGCGACGGTTTTCAATCGCGGAATCTGTCTGCCGAAGCGGCGAGTCACCTTTTTGGAAAAATTGGCTCGCTCGGGCTTGGCGCGGGGCGCCAACGCCGGAAATTCCTTCTCTGGGGCGTCATCCGCCGCCGGATTTCCCGAATCAAGCACGGAAAATACCGTCGGAAGCCCCCGTGTTGCACAGCACAAGTCGGCGAATCATTGCGTTGAAAGACGTGAGTCGGGCACCGTTGTCGTGGATCGGCTGAGCCGTTCCCGGAACGCGACAGTTCGCGGCCTGCAATACTGCTCCCTGTATCGGCTGATTATTGCCGAAACAAAAAATCAAGATGCACAGGATATGAAACGCGTGTCCTGCGGCAATCCAATGGCGGATATGAGAAGCAGGTGCCGCGTCATGTTTGAAAATTGGTCTTGCTTTCCCAGAACTGCATACATTTGCATACAAATAATAGAGTAGAGCCGATCTTTGCATTCTGGAAAACACTGTCGGATATCCAGAACTGAATAGGGGCCGGTGACTCGCTCCGGTCGCGGCCGGGGTTTCGACCAAAAACCCGGCGCCCTCCCAACGTTTGCCATCCCGCCGTCAGGGCGCATCGGTCCCAAAGTGGAACGGACCCAGCTTCTCCCAGAGTTTACTCTTGGGAAACATTCGAGAGCGGATATTTGTTGAAAGGATTTGTTAACCTTATCCAGCCGCGACACCGCCCACTTTGATGAAGGTCAATGTCAGCGACAGTGTATCCGCACCGGACCGCTTTTCCATGCAGATTGGCAAGTGCAGACTGATTATCAAAAATAACCTAAAAGAGATGACGGTGCTTTCCGGGTGGCGGGGGCGGGGCCTGGCGTCCTAGGACTATCCCAACGTCGACGTATTCAGGAGCCTGCCATGACCGCCACCTATTTCGCTCCGCACGGAGGCCATCCGGGCCAGGATCAACTGCTTACCGATCGTGCGGTCTTCACCGACGCCTACGCGGTGCTGCCCAAGGGCACCATGCGCGATATCGTGACCAGCTTTCTGCCGTTCTGGGACGATACCCGCCTTTGGGTGATCGCCCGGCCGCTGTCGGGGTTTGCCGAGACCTTCTCGCAATACATCATGGAAGTGGCGCCGGGTGGCGGGTCAGACCGGCCCGAGACCGATCCCGAAGCCGAAGGGGTGCTGTTCATCGTCGAAGGCACGGCCACCCTGACATTTGACGGCACGGCGCATGAGATGACGCCGGGCGGCTATGCCTATCTGCCGCCGTCCAGCACCTGGACCCTGCGCAACGCAGGGCCCGAGACCTTGCGCTTTCACTGGGTGCGCAAGGCCTATCAGGCGGTCGAGGGTCTGGACCAACCGGATTTCCTGATCCTGAACGAAAACGATATCGCCCCGACCGAAATGCCCGACACCGACGGCAAATGGGCCACCACGCGCTTTGTCGATCCCACCGACCTGCGCCACGATATGCATGTCACGGTGGTGACCTTCCAGCCTGGCGGGGTTATCCCCTTCCTGGAAACCCATGTGATGGAGCACGGGCTGTACGTGCTGGAAGGCAAGGCGGTCTACCGGCTGAACAACGACTGGGTCGAGGTCGAGGCCGGCGATTTCATGTGGTTGCGCGCTTTTTGCCCGCAGGCTTGCTATGCGGGCGGGCCGGGGCGGTTCCGTTACCTGCTGTATAAAGATGTGAACCGCCAGATGCCGCTGCGCCCGCAGCGCTGACACCCCTTATTCCGGCGGCTCTGGGACAAGGCCGCCGATGGCCGCAGTCAGGTCTTTGGCCGCCTCGATCACGGGGCGGCTGAGCCGGTCGATATGCCGGGCGCTGATCCGATTGGACGGACCGGAAACCGAGATCCCGGCAATCGCCTCTCCGGTCACATCGTAGACCGGCGCCGCGACACAGCGCATGCCGCTGTTCTTTTCCTCATTGTCAAAAGCATAGCCCTGGGTGCGCACCGTTTGCAGGTCGCGGCGCAGGGCATCCGGGTCGGTGATGGTCTGTTCGGTAAAGGCCGTCAAAGGCCCCATTGCCAACACCCGCTGAAGACGCTCTTCATCCATCCCCGCCAGCAAGGCCTTGCCGATGCCCGAGGCATGCAGCGGCGACAGGGTGCCGGGGGGAAAGAAGGCGCGGATGCTGGCGTGGGTTTCCACCTGGCTCAGAAACAGCACCGCGCCCTCCTGCGCGATGCCGATATTGGCGGTTTCACCCGTGGCTTCCATCAGCTTGCGCAGGATCGGGCGGGCGCGATCCACCAGGCTGGTGCGGCGCAGGAAACGCGCGCCGATGACAAAGGCCCGCGGCCCGATGTGCCATTGCTGTTCCTCGGCATCGAATTCCACCAGACCCCGGCCCTGAAGCGTGACCAGAACGCGGTACACCGTCGCCGGAGATTGCCCCATTTCGCTGGCCATGGCGGTCAGCGTCTTGCCCTGCGCCTCGCTCAGATACTCGAACACCTCCATCGCGCGATCCAACGATTTGATGGTGTTCTGGCCGGTCTTGTCATCCCATCCGCGCGGCCGCCCCCGCGACTTGCGCACCGGTCCACCGTCATTGTCTTGCGTTTCCATAAAAACCTTCTGGTTTGCTGTGAAAGCCTAATTCATGATATGAAAAAAGTAAGATCATGACAACAAATGGTTTTTTAAGTCTCTACGCAATCTGAAAACGCATTTCAAAAAAGTTCCCCTGTGAGAACAGTCCGCCTATGGTGCTCTCAACGACGCAAGGAGTCATCCATGAGCTTTCAGAACCCGGTCTTCATCCCCGGCCCGACCAACATCCCCGAAAGCCTGCGCAAGGCTTGCGACATGCCCACAATCGACCACCGCTCGCCACTGTTCGGCCAGATCCTGCACCCGGCCCGCGAAGGCGTGCGCAAGATCCTGAAAAGCGACGCGGCCGAGGTCTTCATCTTTCCCTCCACCGGCACCGGGGGCTGGGAAACCGCGCTGACCAACACGCTGTCGGCAGGCGACAAGGTTCTGGCGGCGCGCAACGGCATGTTCAGCCATCGCTGGATCGACATGTGCCAGCGTCACGGGCTCGAGGTTCAGATCGTCGAAACCCCCTGGGGCGACGGTCTGCCGGCGGACCGCTATGAAGAGATCCTGACCGCCGACACGGCGCACGAGATCAAGGTCGTTCTGGCCACGCACAACGAAACCGCCACCGGCGTGAAATCCGACATTGTCGCCGTGCGCCGTGCCCTGGACGCAGCCGGCCACCCGGCGCTGCTGTTCGTCGACGGGGTCAGCTCGATCGCCTCGATGGATTTCCGCTTCGACGAATGGGGCGTGGACGTGGCCGTCGCCGGCTCGCAGAAGGGCTTCATGCTGACCGCCGGTCTGGCCATCGTCGGCTTCAGCCCCAAGGCAATGGAGGCCACCAAGACCGCCGGTCTGCCGCGCACCTTCTTTGATGTGCACGACATGGCCAAGGGTTACGCCAACAACGCCTATCCCTATACCCCGGCCGTCGGCCTGCTGAACGGGTTGAACATCTCTTGCCAGATGCTGCTCAGCGAAGGTTTGGACAATGTCTTTGCCCGCCATCACCGGATTGCCGAGGGGGTTCGCGCAGCGGTCTCTGCCTGGGGGCTGGAGCTGTGTGCCAGCGATCCCTCGGTCTATTCCGACACGGTCAGCGCCATCCGCACCCCGGAAGGTTTCAATGCCACCGATATTGTCACCCATGCGGCCAACACCTATGGTGTCGCTTTCGGGGTTGGTCTGGGCGAGGTTGCGGGAAAGGTGTTCCGCATCGGCCACTTGGGCAGCCTGACCGATGTCATGACCCTGTCGGGCATCGCCACCGCCGAGATGTGCATGGCCGATCTGGGTCTGAGCATCCCGTTGGGTTCGGGCGTTGCGGCGGCGCAGGACTACTATCGTGGCCACCCCGCAGCGGCCCTGAAAAGCGCTGCATGATGAAGGATCTGGTGATGCAAATCCCCACCTATGACGACATGCTGGCGGCGCATGAGCGGATCAAGCCGCACATCCGCCGCACGCCGATCCGCACCTCGGACTACCTGAACGAACTGACCGGCGCGCAACTGTTCTTCAAGTGCGAGAACTTCCAGGAACCGGGCGCCTTCAAGGTGCGCGGGGCCACCAACGCGGTCTTCGGGCTGGACGAAGGGCAGGCGGCCAAGGGTGTGGCGACACATTCCTCGGGCAACCATGCGTCCTGCCTGTCCTATGCCGCCATGCGCCGGGGCATTCCCTGCAACGTGGTCATGCCGCGCACCGCGCCGCAGGCCAAGAAGGACACCGTGCGCCGCTATGGTGGCAAGATCACCGAATGCGAGCCCTCGACCACGTCGCGGGAAGCCACCTTTGCGCAGGTGCAGGCCGAAACCGGTGGCGACTTCGTGCATCCCTACAACGATCCGCGCGTGATTGCCGGGCAGGGGACCTGCGCGAAGGAGTTTACCGAACAGACCGGCGGTCTGGACATGGTGGTTGCGCCCATCGGCGGTGGCGGCATGATCTCGGGCACCTGCCTGACCCTGTCGACGCTGGCCCCCGAAACCCGGATCATCGCCGCCGAGCCGGAGCAGGCCGACGACGCCTATCGCAGCTTCAAGGCTGGACATATCATTGCCGACGACGCGCCCAAGACCATCGCTGACGGGCTGCTGGTGCCGCTGAAAGATCTGACCTGGCATTTCGTCTCGAACCATGTGAGCGAGATCTACACCGCCTCGGACGCCGAGATCATCGCAGCCATGAAACTGACGTGGAAGCACCTGCGGGTGGTCATGGAGCCTTCCAGCGCCGTGCCGCTGGCCACCATCCTGAAAAACCCCGATGCGTTCAAAGGCAAGCGCGTCGGCGTCATCATCACCGGCGGCAACGTCGATCTCGACAAACTGCCGTGGACTTAATGAGGGAGCACCTCCAATGAACGCACCTGTCAATCTCTCCGATCTCGAAGTCGGTTTCGATGTCCCGGCACTGCCCGGCATGGACGAAGCCGATATCCAGACGCCCTGCCTGATCCTCGATCTGGACGCGCTGGAATACAACATCAAGAAAATGGGCGATTACGCCAAGGCCCACGGCATGCGCCACCGCGCCCATGGCAAGATGCACAAGTCGGTTGACGTGCTGAAGCTGCAGATGGAACTGGGCGGCGCCATCGGCGTGTGCTGTCAGAAGGTCTCCGAGGCCGAGGTTTTCGCCCGGGCCGGCATCAAGGAAATCCTGGTGTCGAACCAGGTGCGCGATCCGGCCAAGATCGAGCGTCTGGCACAACTGCCCAAATACGGCAGCGAGATCATCGTCTGCGTTGACGATGTCGCCAACGTCGCCGACCTGTCGGCCGCAGCGAAAAAGCACGACGTCAACCTTGGTGTTTTCATCGAGATCGACTGCGGCGCGGGCCGCTGCGGTGTGATCACCACCGATGCGGTTGTCGAAATCGGCAAAGCCGTGCGTGACGCTGACAGCCTGACCTTCAAGGGCATTCAGGCCTACCAGGGCGCCATGCAGCACATGGACAGCTTCGAGGACCGCCAGGCCAAGCTCGACGCCGCCATCGCACAGGTCAAGGACGGTATCGCCGGCCTGAAGGCCGAAGGCATCGACTGCGAGCTGGTCTCGGGCGGCGGCACCGGCAGCTACTATTTCGAAAGCAACTCGGGCGTCTACAACGAGCTTCAGTGCGGTTCCTATGCCTTCATGGATGCCGATTATGGCCGCATCCTCGACAAGGATGGCAAGCGCATTGACCAGGGCGAATGGAAGAACGCGTTCTTCATCCTGACCAGCGTGATGAGCCATGCCAAGGCCGACAAGGCCATCGTCGATGCGGGCCTCAAGGCGCAGTCGGTCGATAGCGGGCTGCCGTTCATCTATGGCCGCGACGATGTGGAGTACATCAAGTGCTCGGACGAGCACGGCGTGGTGTCCGACCCCAACGGCGCGCTGAAGGTCAACGACAAGCTGCGGCTGGTGCCGGGCCATTGCGACCCCACCGCCAACGTCCACGACTGGTATGTGGGCGTGCGGGGCGGCAAGGTTGAAACCCTGTGGCCGGTGTCGGCCCGCGGCAAGGCCTACTGAAGCCCCTTCGTTTCGGTGGGGCTGGCTCGGGAGGAGCCGGAAAGTCGCCCGTGTGTATGCCTTCCCACCGGCAATGGCACACGGGCGCGCGAACGGAATTTGGAGAATGACATGTTGATCGTACCCGAACGCGAAATCGCCGACCTGATGACCCGCGACGCGGCCTTTGCGGCGGTCGAGAAGGTCTTTGCCGCGATGGCATCCGGGAAGGCCTACAACTTCCCCGTGGTGCGCGAGGCCATCGGCCATGAAGACGCGCTTTACGGTTTCAAGGGCGGCTTTGACCGGGCCGGGCTGACGCTGGGTCTGAAGGCGGGCGGCTACTGGCCCAACAACCTTGAAAAGCGCGGGCTGATCAATCACCAGTCCACGGTCTTCCTGTTCGATCCCGACACCGGCAAGGCGAAGGCCATGGTCGGCGGCAACCTGTTGACCGCGCTGCGGACGGCGGCGGCTTCTTCGGTCTCGATCCGGCACCTGGCGCGGAAAGATGCCAAGGTCATCGGCATGATCGGAGCGGGCCACCAGGCGAAATTCCAGCTGCGCGCCGCGCTGGAACAGCGCGACTTCGAAAAGGTCATCGGCTGGAACCTGCACCCCGAAATGCTGTCCAACCTTGAAGAAGTGGCCGCCGAGGCCGGTCTGCCCTTCGAGGCGGTGGACCTGGACGAAATGCGGGCGGCGGATGTGATCATCTCGATCACCTCCTCTTTCGATGCGATCCTGAACGCCGACCAGGTCAGCCCCGGCACCCATGTGGCCTGCATGGGCACCGACACCAAGGGCAAGCAAGAGGTCGACCCGCAGCTTCTGGTCAAGGCCGATGTCTTTACAGATGAGGTGGCCCAGTCCATCAGCATCGGCGAGGCCCAGCACGCCGTGGCCCAGGGGCTGATCGCCGAGGCCGATGTTGCGCAACTTGGGGCCGTCATCAACTGCACCAATCCGGGCCGCATCTCGGACGACCAGATCACCCTGTTCGACGGCACCGGCGTCGGCCTTCAGGATCTGGCCGTGGCCGCCGCCGTGGTCGATCTGGCGGTCGAAAAAGGCATCGCCATCGAGGTCGACTTCTAGGCCGACCCGCCAGCCCATCGACCCCATCCGTCTCTGACCTCCGGTTGCGCCATAAGGCGCAGCCGATGGCAGAGACCTGTCTGAACGCTTCGGTCCTGCAAGGAGCGGCCCCCCGGCACGGGACCCGGTTGCGGACACCGGCGGGAACCGGGGAACTTTCCCGGGCGCGCCAACGCGCTGATCTACGGCCAACCCTTCGCCGCAGGTGAAGGCCGCAACCTATTGTTTCTAAACAGTTACCGACATTAAGTTTTTCCCATCCGGATGGGCAGGGGAAACCGCGCCCATATTGTACCCCCGGCATCACCCCGCGCGGATTTCGCGCCATCGCCGCCCTGGCCGGCGCAGATGCGGCCAGTGACCGCTGAAGCCGCAGGCCGGTCCGCTGCTGCGTGAACCGGACAGGTAACACCGACCTGCCCATCCATGGGGATATCGGACCTGGCGAGGAGTGACCTTGGGATGTCTGACCCGACGATCGATGCCGTGAACAAGTCACTGCCGAAAGGCGAACGGATGGCCCCTGGGCTTCAGAGCGTTCTGGCGATGCGAGCGGGCGCGATCGGCATGGCGATGACGCCCGCACCGCTGGTGCCATTCGGGCAACCTGCTGGCCTTGCAAACCGCCTTCGGGCTGAACAAGGCTTTCAATGGCACTGGCAAGGTCACCGAGGAAAAGCTGATGCAAGCGGCCTTGCAGCGGACGGCGCGCCCTGATCGCGACCGCACAATCGTTGAGACACTCAAGCGCCCCGGCTTCTGCCCGGGCGCTTATGCGTCAGATGGGGCAGCCACCAACCCTTGCATGGTTCGCACCCCGTGATCGACGGCGAATTCCACCAGAAGCCGCACTTTGGGATCCTGCAACTTCTTGTGCGGATACAGGCAGCCGAAGACCGAGGGCGCGGGGCGGGCGTGCGGCAGCACCTCGACCAGCCGCCCGGCGGCCAGATGTGCGGCCACGTCGAATTGCGGCTTGTTGACGATACCCGCCCCGGCCAGCGCCCAATCGGTCAGCACATCGCTGTCATCGGCATCGAACTTGCCGCTGACTTCGTACTTGCGCAGCCCATCGGGCGTGTTCAGCATCCAGTAATATTCGGGCGACCGCGGATAGCGCAGCAGCAGGCAGTTGTGGCCGCGCAACAGATCCTCGGGATCGGCGGGGACGCCATACCGCTCAAGATAGGCCGGCGCGGCGCAAAGCACGCGCGGGCAATCGGCGATCTTGCGCATCTTCAGGCTGCTGTCATGCGGGGTGCCGACGAAGAAGGCCACGTCCAGACCATCGGCCAGCAGATCGACCTTGCGGTCCGACATGCGCATCCGCACTTCGATTCCGGGATTGCGGTCCACGAAGTCGGGGATCATCGGCGCGATGATGCGCCGTCCGACGCCCAGCGGCGCGGTGATGCGGATCACTCCGCGCGGCGCGGTTGAAAACTCGGCCACCACCGCCTCGGCCTGGTCCACCATCTCCAGCACGCGGCGGGCTTCTTCATAGAATCGCTGGCCAACTTCGGTCGGCGTCAGCGACCGGGTGGTGCGGTTGAACAGACGAACGCCCAGATGCTGCTCCAGTTCCTTGATGCGTTTGCTGGCCACAGCCGGGGTCAGTCGCAGGTCGCGGCCTCCGGAAGTGATGCTGCCAAGTTCGACCACGCGGGTGAAGACCCGCAGGCTTTCCAGATAGGCCATTCAGAACACGCCCATTTCTTCCGCATGACCGTCCATCGGCCAGCACCGCATCATTTTCAACGTTCTGTTGAAAGTTATTCCCAAACAACGTCGTTTGTCGAGGCAGTCGCGCAGGGTAGTGTTGGACCACCCGCTTTTCCCCAGCCTGACCGGAGGCCCGATGGACCCGCAACCCCATATCCGCTTTCTTCTCAACGGAACCGAGATCACGGCCAGCGACGTGCCCGCCACACAGACGTTGCTGGATTACCTGCGCATCGACCGCCGCCTGACCGGCACCAAGGAGGGCTGCGCCGAAGGTGATTGCGGGGCCTGCACCGTGCTGGTCGGCCGGCTGCAACAGGGTAGCCTGCGGTACGAGCCGGTGAACGCCTGCATCCGCTTCCTGGCCTCGCTGAACGGCTGCCATGTGGTCACGATCGAACACCTGTCGGGGCCCGATGGCCGCCTGCATCCGGTGCAGCAGGCGATGGTCGATTTCCACGGCAGCCAGTGCGGGTTCTGCACGCCGGGATTCGTGATGTCGCTGTATGCGCTGTGGATGCAATGCCCGCAGCCGACCCGGACGCAGGTGGAAACCGCGATCCAGGGCAACCTGTGCCGCTGCACGGGGTACGAGCCAATCGTCAATGCGGCGCTGGCGGTCAACACCTACGGCAGCCCGGCCAACGACTACCTGACCCGCGAACGCACTGCGATCACCGCGCAGCTTGAGGCGATGCAGCCCAAGGTCCGGGTCGAGGTCGGCCCTGCCGACAACCGCGCCATCCTGCCCGTCGATCTGAATGATCTGGCGCAGGTTCTGGCCGAAACGCCCAAGGCCACCATCGTCGCCGGGGCCACCGATGTGGGGCTGTGGGTGACCAAGTTCATGCGCCCGATCTCGCCGGTGGTGTTCATCGGGCATCTCGAGGACCTCAAGACCATCGCCTTGACCGACACCGATCTGACCCTTGGCGCCGGCGTCACCTATGACGAGGCCGAGCCAGCGATCCGCGAAGCCTTCCCGCATATGGGTGACTACTGGGATCGCATCGCTGGCTGGCAGGTGCGCAGCATGGGCACCATCGGCGGCAATATCGCCAATGGCTCGCCCATCGGAGACACCCCGCCGGTGCTGATCTCGCTGGGGGCCGAGGTGACCCTGCAAAAGGCTGGCGGTCAACGCAGCCTGCCGCTGGAGGCGTTTTTCGTCGATTACGGCAAGCAGGATCGCGAGCCGGGCGATTTCGTCGCCAGCCTGCGGATCCCGCGCCCCGCGCCGGGCCAGATCGACGCGGCCTACAAGATCTCGAAACGCCGGGACGAGGATATCTCCTCGGTCGCGGCCGGGATCAGCGTCGAGGTGGCGGATGGCATCGTGACCGAGGCCCGCATCGCCTTTGGCGGCATGGCGGCGACGCCAAAACGGGCCGCCAAGGCCGAAGCCGCGCTGCGCGGCCAGCCCTTTGGTGCCGCCGCCTTCGAGGCCGCGGCCAAGGCCCTGGCCGAAGATTTTACACCGCTGACCGACTGGCGGGCTTCTGCCGACTACCGGCAACTCGTGGCGGCAAACCTGCTGCGGCGGTTCTGGCTTGAGCATGGCGATCCGGCGCAAGCGCCCGACAGCCAGGCCGTGGCCTGAAAGGAGACGACGATGAAGGACATGCACACCATCAGCGGCGCGGTCAGCAAGGACCGCATCCATGACAGTGCCACCAAGCACGTCACCGGACAGGCCGAATACACCGACGACATTGCCGAACCCTGGGGCACGCTGCACGCCTATCTGGGTGTTTCATCCGTGGCGCACGGGCGCATCCGCACCATGGACCTGAGCGCGGTTCGCGCCGCGCCGGGGGTGGTCGATGTGCTGACCGCCGAGGATATTCCCGGCGTGAACGACATCAGCCCCACCGGACGCCATGACGAGCCGGTGTTTCCCACCAAGCTGGTGGAATACCACGGCCAGCCCCTGTTCGCGGTCATCGCCGAAAGCCGCGATGCGGCGCGACGCGCGGCGGAACTGGCCGAGATCGACTATGTGGTGCTGCCTCATGCCATCGACGCCCCGGCGGCCGAGGCGGCGGGCATGCCCATGGTCACCGATCCGCTGACCCTGCAACGCGGCGATGTTGCCACCGGTCAGGCAGGCGCCGCGCACCGCGTGCAGGCGCGCATGGTCGTCGGCGGTCAGGATCACATGTATCTGGAAGGCCATATCGCCTTTGCCATTCCCGGCGAGGATGACGATGTGATCGTGCATTGCTCGACCCAGCACCCCAGCGAAGCACAGCACATGGTCGCCCATGTTCTGGGGGTGCCCTCGAACGCAGTGACGGTGAACGTGCGCCGCATGGGCGGCGGGTTCGGTGGCAAGGAAAGCCAGATGAACATCTTCTGCGCCGTGGCGGCCGTGGCCGCCAAGCGCCTGAACCGCCCGGTCAAGATCCGCCCCGACCGCGACCAGGACATGACCGCCACCGGCAAGCGCCACGACTTCGTCATCGACTATGACGTGGCCTTTGACGACGACGGGTGCATCCAGGCCGTCGAAGGCACTTTTGCCGCCCGCTGCGGCTACTCGTCGGATCTGTCCGGGCCGGTCACCGACCGGGCGCTGTTTCATGCCGACAACGCCTATTTCTACCCGCATGTGCGGCTGGTCTCGCGCCCGCAGAAGACCAACACCGTGTCCAACACCGCGTTCCGGGGCTTTGGCGGGCCGCAGGGTGTGATCGTCGCCGAGCGGATGATGGAGGAAATCGCCTACACGCTGGGCAAGGATCCGCTGGACGTGCGCAAGGCCAACTTCTATGGCGAGGCGGGCCGCGATCTGACCCCCTATCACCAGCAGGTCGAGGACAATGTCATCGGCCGCGTGGTGGACGAGCTGGAAGCCAGCGCCGACTACCGGGCCCGCCGGGCCGAGATCATCGCCGAAAACGCCAAGGGCGGGATCATGCGCCGGGGGATCGCGCTGACGCCGGTCAAGTTCGGTATCTCCTTCACCGCGACCTGGTACAATCAGGCGGGTGCGCTGATCCATGTCTACAACGACGGCTCGATCCATCTGAACCACGGCGGCACCGAGATGGGGCAGGGGTTGAATACCAAGGTGGCGCAGGTCGTCGCCGATGCCTTCCAGGTAGATTTCGAACGCATCAAGATCACCAAGACCACCACCGAGAAAGTGCCCAACACCTCGGCCACCGCGGCCTCGTCGGGATCGGACCTGAACGGCATGGCGGCGCTGGATGCGGCGCGGCAGATCAAGGAACGACTGGTGGCCTTTGCCGCCGAAAGCCGCAAGGTCGCGCCCGAGCAGGTGGAATTCCTGCCCAACGCCGTGAAGATCGGCGAGGAGGTCCTGGCCTTCGACACCTTCATTCGCCAAGCCTATATGGCGCGCGTGCATCTGTCGGCGGCGGGCTTCTACAAGACACCCAAGATCCATTGGGATCGGGCCGCCGGCAAGGGCCGTCCGTTCTATTACTACGCCTATGGCGCGGCCTGTTCCGAGGTTTCGATCGACACGCTGACCGGCGAATACCGGGTTGAACGCACCGATATCCTGCACGATGTGGGCCGCTCACTGAACCCGATATTGGACAAAGGGCAGGTCGAGGGTGCCTTCATTCAGGGAATGGGATGGCTGACCACGGAAGAGCTGTGGTGGGACGACGCCGGACGGCTGCGCACCCATGCGCCATCGACCTACAAGATCCCGCTGGCCAGCGACCGCCCGCGCGTCTTCAACGTCGATCTTGCCGATTGGTCCGAGAACCGCGAGATGACCATCAAGCGTTCCAAGGCCGTGGGCGAGCCGCCCTTCATGCTGGGCATCTCGGTGTTCGAGGCGCTGTCGATGGCGGTGGCCAGCGTGGCCGACTACAAGGTCTGCCCGCGTCTGGATGCCCCGGCGACGCCGGAACGGGTGCTGATGGCGGTGGACCGTCTGAAGGCCGGGGTCTGAGCCGATGGCCCGTGCCGACGATCTTGCCATGTTCCTGGGCCAGCCCGGCCCGGTGGCGCGGCTGTGGCTGAGCCGGGTGCGGGGGTCTTCCCCGCGCGACACCGGCACCGATATGTTCGTGCGCGAGGACGGGCTTTTCGGCACCATCGGCGGCGGCCAGCTGGAGCATCTGGCCATCGACGCCGCCCGCGCCCTGCTGGCACGCGGCGACATGGCCGCCGATCTGGACCTGCCGCTGGGGCCGGCCATCGGCCAGTGCTGCGGCGGCCGGGTCGAGGTTGCGGTGCTGCGGATGAGCGCTTCGGACAAGACCAAGGCCATCGCCGCGGCGCGCGAAGATGACGCCGCCCTGCCGGCGGTCTACATCCTGGGCGCCGGGCATGTGGGCCGGGCACTGGCGGCGCAATTCCAGCATCTGCCGGTGCGTACCGTCCTGATCGACCAGCGCGCCGACGAGTTGACCCTGTGCAAAGCCGCCATCGAGAAACGGATCAGCGCGATCCCCGAATTCGACATCCAGACCGCACCCAAGGGCAGCGCCTTCATCGTGCTGACCCATGATCACGGGCTGGATTTCCTGCTGGCCTCGGCCGCCCTGCAACGCCGCGACGCGGCCTATGTCGGGCTGATCGGTTCAGCGACCAAACGGGCCAAGTTCAAAAGCTGGTGCCGGAAACACTGCGACGGCGTCTCCGTCGCACCCCTGATCTGCCCCATCGGGGCAGGCGGCAGCCGCGACAAGCGGCCAGCCGTGATCGCCGCCCAGGTGGTGGCAGAAGTGATCACGGCGCTGACCTCTGAAACTGCCGCATTTCACCCCCACTGGGGCGCTGCTTCGCATATCGCGGCGCAGTGACATGAGCAGGCCGCGCAACTGTCCGGGAGGATGGGCAGGGCGCGCCGGTTTGAAAAGGAGGTCCCCATGAGGGATGGGAGTTATCACTACAAGCTGTTTGATCGCAGCGATTTCAGCGCATTCTGGGCGCTGTTCACCGACAACCTGATCAACCTGATGGTGCTGGCGGGGATCTGCCAGTTCGTGTTCCAGATGCCGGCCGAGATCGTCTTCGGTCGGATCATTCCGGGCGCGGCCATCGCCATTCTGGCCGGGGTCGCGGTCTATGTGCTGCTGGCCAAACGGGCCGCAGCACAGCATGGCCGCGATGTCACGGCCCTGCCGTATGGCATCTCGACTCCAGTGATGTTCGTCTACCTGTTTGGGGTGATCGGGCCGATCTACTGGGCCACCAACGATCCGGTTCTGGCCTGGCAGGTGGGCATCGGCGCGGGCTTCATGGGCGGCATCGTCGCCGGGTTGGGCGCCATCGTCGGGCCGTGGCTGAAGCGTGTGACCCCGCGGGCAGGCATGCTGGGCACCCTGTGCGGCATCGCGCTGGTGTTCATCGGCACCGTGCCGCTGGCCATCGTCTTTGAAAACCCTTTCGTCGGCTTTGCCTCGATGATCATCATCCTGTGGGGGCTGGTGGGCCGGTTCCGCCTGCCGTGGAACATTCCCGCCGGTCTGCTGGCCCTGATCGTGGGCACCGTGGTCGCCCTGTTGATCGGCGAAGCGCGGTTCAGCTTCGATGGCGTCGGCTTCTACCCGCCCGTGCCGTATTTCGGTGACCTTGTGGTCGGCATCCAGCATCTGTTCGACAACCCGGAACTGTTCCTGGTCCTGGTGCCGGTGCAGATCTACAACTTCATCGAAACCATGAACAACGTGGAAAGCGCCGAGGCTGCGGGCGACCACTATCCGGTGGCGCTGTGCCAGGTGACGGACGGGGCCGGGACCATGATCGGCGCGCTTTTCGGATCGCCTTTCCCGACCACCGCCTATATCGGACACCCGGCCTATAAACGCATGGGGGCGCATTCGGGCTATATCATCGGCGTGGGCATCGTGATCCCCTTGGCGGCCTTCTTCGGGTTGCTGGCCTTCCTCAACAACCTGATCCCGGTGGCCGCCGCCGCGCCGGTGCTGGTCTTCGTGGCGCTGAGCCTGATCACCAACACCGCGCATTCGGTCAAGACCGACCACATGGCCGCCGTGACCATCGCGATGATGCCCCATGTCTCGGCCTTCCTGATGATCAAATGGGGCGCGATGATCGCGGCACTGGCGGCGACCGGCGTGGTCGGCCTGCCCAGCCTCGGCGATCCCGACCTGACTGGGGCGCTGTTGCAGCAAGGGGCGCATTTCGAAGGCCATCTGGCGCTTAGCCAGGGCGCCATCCTGACCGGCCTGATCTGGGGCGCCATCGTGGCCAGCGTGATCGACGGCAACTTCCGTAATGCCGGTGGCTTTGCCCTGGCGGCGGCGGTGATGTCCTCGCTGGGGATCATCCACGGCGCCAGCCTGCATTGGCCGGTCCTCAGCGGCGTGTCGGCAGGCTATCTGATCGCGGCAGCCTTCCTGTTCATCTACCCCAAGTTCCACAAGGACGAGGATCTGGTGAACCCCAACGCGGTCACCGAAGAGCCGCCCGCCGCCCCGGCCGAGTAACGAGGTTCGCGCCCCGCGCGGGGCGCGAACATCCCTGCGGGCCATGGTCTCTCTCCTCCCATGGCCCGCATCAAATCACGACGGAATTTCCAGATGACCCAAGACCCCAGCCGCCGCCTGTTGCGCGGACGTATCCTGACGTTTTATGCCGAGCCGACCGACGCCGCCGACACAAGTGCCTACAGTTATCACGACGACGGCGCGATCCTGATCGAGAACGGGACGATCCGCGCCATGGGGCCTTTTGCCCAGGTCGCGGCGAAAGCGGCGGACGTTCCGGTGACCGACCACCGCCCGCATCTGCTGATGCCCGGCTTCATCGACACCCATATCCATTTCCCGCAGGTGCAGGTCATCGCCTCGTGGGGGGCGCAGCTTCTGGACTGGCTGAACGGCTATACCTTTGTCGAGGAAACCCGCTTTGCCGATCCCGATCATTGCGCCGCCATGGCCCGCCATTTCTTTGACCTTCTTGGCGCCCATGGCACCACCACCGCCGTGGCCTATTGTTCGGTGCATACGGCCTCTGCCGAGGCGTTCTTTGCCGAGGCCGCGCGCCGCGACATGCGGATGATCGGCGGCAAGGTGATGATGGATCGCAACGCCCCCGACGGGCTGCGCGACACGCCGCAATCGGGCTATGACGACAGCAAGGCGTTGATCGCCAAATGGCACGGGCAGGGCCGGGCGCAATATGCGATCACTCCGCGTTTTGCCATCACCTCGACCCAGGCCCAGCTAGAGATGGCCGGCGCGCTGGTGGCCGAACATCCCGAGTGCTACGTCCAGACCCACCTGAGCGAGAACCACGACGAGATCGCCTATACCGCCGAGCTGTTTCCCGACGCGCCCGACTATCTGGGCGTCTATGAACGGGCGGGTCTTCTGACGCCGAAGATGCTGCTGGGCCATTCGATCCACCTGACCCCGCGCGAGATCGCTGTGCTGGCCGAAACCGGGGCCAAGCCGGTGTTCTGTCCGACCTCGAACCTGTTTCTGGGCAGCGGGCTGTTCGACGACGCCGGGTTGCGCGGGCAGGGCATCACCAATGCCATCGCCACGGACGTGGGCGCAGGCACCAGCTATTCGATGCTGAACACCCTCAGCGAGGCCTACAAGATCCTGCAGTTGCAGGGCCAGAAGCTGCACCCCCTGCGCGCCTTGCACTGGATCACGCGGGGCAATGCCGTGGCCTTGGGGCTTGACGACAAGATCGGCACGCTGGACGCCGGAACCGAAGCCGACATCGTGGTGCTGGACTCCTGTGCCACCCATGCCATGCAACTGCGGATGCAGCGCGCCCAAAGCCTCAGCGAAGAGCTGTTCATCTTGCAAACGCTGGGCGACGACCGCGCCATTGCCGAGGTCTATGTCGCGGGCCGCCCGACGAAATCCACCCCCCCGGCCGTCCTCACGCGGGAGTTGTGCGCCACGGATTGAGAAACCGGGGGCGCAGCGCCGTCACAGCCCGAACAGGCGGGCGAAGAAGACGGCGCTCATCCCGTAGCCGATGACCACGACGATGGTCCGCACCGCCCTGACCGGGATCGCCTTGGCCACCCAGGCGCCGCAATAGCCGCCGGCCACCGCGAAGATCATCATCAGGATCGCCTTGGGCCAGACCACGATCCCGGCAATGGCAAAGGTCGCTACCGAGATCGACGACAGCGCAAACGACAACCAGTTCTTGACCCCGTTGGACAGATGGATGTCGCGCCAGCCCCACAGGGCGAACAGCGACAACAGCACGATGCCCAGCCCACCGTTGAAGTAGCCGCCGTAAAGGCTGACCAGGAACAGGCCGATGGCGCCCTCGGGGCGGAACCCGCGGGCATGGCGTTCGGCCCAGACCTTCAGATCCTGCCCGAACAGGAAGGCGGTGGTGGCGAACAGCAGCAGGAAAGGCACGATCAGCGAGAAGGCCTCGTTCGAGGACACCAGCAGCAGCAACGAACCCGCCAGCCCGCCCGCAAGCGTGATCGCGGTCAGCCGGATCATTTGCGCGCGCTTGAGTGTTTTCAACTCGTTCACATAGCCGAACACGCTGCCCAGATAGCCCGGAAACACCGAAACCGTGCTGGTCGCATTGGCCATCACCGGGGGCACCCCGGCCCAGACCAGCGCCGGAAAGGTCAGAAAGGTGCCGCCGCCGGCAATGGCGTTGACGATGCCCGCGCCGAACCCGGCCAGGGCAAGAACAATGGTCTCTAGCAGCATCCGCTGTCCTTTCAGCAAGAAAGGGCGGCGCACGCCGGTGCACCGCCCTTAGTCTGTCTAGCGCTCCGGCGGCCCGTTGTCAGGCCGCCGATGCAGGTTTTTCAGACGTGATCGTCGTGCGGCAGCGAGCCGTGGCCGTGACCGGCCATGCCGCCCGAAACCTCTTCGGTGGCCTCATCCGCCAGTTCCTCGGGCAGAACAAGGTTCAGCACGATGGCGATCAGCGCGGCGGGCAGGATGCCCGAAGTGGCCAGAACCTTCAGCGTCGACGGCAGGTACTGCAGCGCGCCCGGTTCCAGTTGCAGGCCCAGGCCCAGGCTGAGCGCGATGGCGAAGATCACCATGTTGCGGCGGTTCCAGACCACATCCGACAGCATCGAGACACCGGCCGCGACCACCATGCCGAACATGACGATGACGCCGCCGCCCAGAACCTCGATCGGCACGGTCGCGATGATGGCGCCGATCTTCGGTACCAGACCGCAGAGGATCAGGAAGATACCACCGATGGTCACCACGTGGCGGCTCATCACGCCGGTCATGGCGATCAGGCCGACGTTCTGCGAGAACGAGGTGTTGGGCAGGGCGCCGAACAGACCCGACACAGCCGTGCCCAGACCGTCGGCGAAAGTCGCGCCCTGGATCTCGGTGTCGGTGGCTTCACGACCCGCGCCGCCCTTGGTGATGCCCGAAACGTCGCCCACGGTTTCAACCGCCGAGACAAAGCCCATCAGGCAGAAGCCAAGGATGGCGGCAAAGGTGAACTCCATCCCGAAGTGCAGCGGGTTCGGCAGGGCAAAGCTGGCCGCGTTGCCGACGTTGCTGAAGTTGACCATGCCCATCATGAAGGCCACCGCGTACCCCACCAGCAGACCGATCAGAACCGCCGAGACCGAGATCATGCCACGGGTGAAGAACTTCAGCCCGAGGGTGACGAAGATCACCACCATGGCCACGAACCAGTTCTGGAGCGAGCCGTATTCCGGTGTCCCGATGGCCGGAACGCCGCCCGCCGCGTACTGGATGCCGACCTTGACCAGTGCCAGGCCGATCATCGTCACCACAAGGCCGGTGACCAGCGGCGGCAGGGCAAAGCGGATCTTCTTGATGTAGAGACCCAGAAAGGCGTGGAACAGGCCGCCCACGAAAACCCCGCCCATCAGCACGGCGATGGCATCGACGCCCTTGCCCGCCACCAGCGGGATCATCACCGGGATGAAGGCAAACGACGTGCCCTGCACGATCGGCAGCTTGGCCCCCACCGGGCCCAGGCCGATGGTCTGGATCAGGGTCGCGAGTCCGGCAAAGAACATCGACATCTGGATCATATAGATCATCTGCGGAAAATCGGGCGAGTTCGAGCCGAAGCCGAAGCCCGCCGCGCCGCACACGATAATGGCCGGCGTCACGTTCGACACGAACATGGCCAGAACATGCTGGATGCCCAGCGGGATCGCCTTTGCCATCGGTGGGGTGTAGTTGGGATCGCGGAGCTGTGCCGCTGTCCCGATTGAAGAATCTGCCATGGTGTCTGTCTCTCCTTTGTGGGCGAACCGGCTCCTCCTCCGGCGCGTCCTAGTTTTTGACGATCACGATGTCCTGTGCGAACCAGTGTTCCTCAAGATTGGGGCCGCTGCCGATACGGTCCACGACCGCGAACAGTCCCGGCTCTGACAGGGGGGCGAGAACCCCGTGCCAGACGCCCCGATGATAGTTGACGCCCTGTCCGGGCGCGGTCACGAAGGCCCGCGGCACGCCCGGTTTGTCCCCCTCATCCGGTGCTACGACCACCAGAAACGGCTCCTGGCTCATGGGCAGGAAGGCCTGGCTGCCGTCGGGATGCCGTTCGACCATGTCCAGCTTCAAGGGCAGGGCACGCGGTTGCGCCTTGAACAGGCTGATCCCGGCGCGGCCATCGGCAAAGTCCAGGGTCGCGCGGTCGTGGAACCGGCCGCACAGACCCTGGTTGATCAGCTTGTCGGGGGTGCCGCTGACGTCCAGCACGTCCCCGAACGGGGCAAACGCCTCGGCGGTCAGCGGCTGCACCTGGATGGTATCGCTCATGCGCCCAGCTTCTCTTGCAGTCGCAACTCGGCGATCCGTTCGACCTGGCGGCAGGCCTCGGCGAACTCGGTGTCGCGATCGTTGCCGATGCGGCGCTCGAAGGCGGCCATGATCGAATCCTTGGTGTTGTCGCGCACCGCGATGATGAAGGGAAAGCCGAATTTCTCGGTATAGGTTTCGTTCAGCTTGGTGAAACTGGCGCGTTCCTCGTCCGTCAGCGCATCCAGCCCGACCGAGGCCTGTTCGGCCGTGGATTCCGCGGTCAGGCGCTTGGCAGCGGCCAGTTTGCCGGCCAGATCGGGGTGCGCGGTCAGCACGCCCAGACGCTGTTCGGGACTGGCCGAGCGGAACACGCGGGCGAGGGCGTTGTGCACCCCAGCCGCACAGTCATGTGCCGGGCCCAGTTCCAGGTCGTGCGCGCCTTCGGCAATCCACGGACTGTGTTCGAACACGCCGCCGAATTCCTGCACGAAGGTGGCCTTGTCCATCCGCGACGGTGTCGCCTGTGGCTTCGGGGGATGCTCCTGTGCCCAATGGTCGGCAATCTGTTCACGGGTCGCGAACCAGACCCCGTCGTGTTGGCGGAAATAGTCCAGCGCCCGCTTCAGCGCGGCAGCGCGTCCGGGGCGGCCTGCCAGGCGGCAGTGCAGGCCGATGGACAGCATCTTCGGGGCGCCGGCCTGACCTTCGGCATACAGCATGTCGAAACTGTCCTTCAGATAGCTTTCAAACTGGGCACCATTGGTGAATCCCGCCTGGATCGCGAACCGCATGTCATTGCAGTCCATGGTATAGGGCACGATCAACTGCGGCTTGCCAGCTGCGGTGACCCAATAGGGCAGATCGTCGGCGTAGCTGTCTGCAATATATGCAAAATCGCCCACTTCTGCCGCAAGGTCGATCGTGTTCATGGAACAGCGCCCGGTGTACCAGCCGCGTGGCGCGGCGCCGGTCACCTCGGTGTGCAGGCGGATGGCCTCGCGGATCTGGGCACGTTCCTCGTCCGGCGACATGTCCTTGTGTTCGATCCACTTCAGACCGTGGCTGGCCATTTCCCAGCCCGCCGCCTGCATCGCGGCGGTCTGCTCGGGAGAGCGCGCCAGCGCCGTGGCCACGCCGTAAACGGTGATCGGCGTGTCCTTCAGCAGGCTATGGACCCGCCAGAACCCGGCCCGCGCGCCGTATTCATAGATGGTGTCCATGTTCCAGTGCCGCTGACCGGGCCAGGGCTGGGCGCCGGTGATCTCGGACAGGAAGGCTTCCGAGGCTGCATCGCCATGCAAGATGTTGTTCTCGCCGCCCTCTTCGTAGTTCAGCACAATCTGGATGGCGATCTTCGCGCCGCCGGGCCAGTTTGCCTTGGGCGTCCGGGGGCCGTAGCCGATCATGTCTCTTGGATATCGTGTCAACTTGGGTTCCCTCTGGTTTTACCACTTGATAAACTGGAAAATCACCTAGCATTATCAAAAAATATTAGAAGGAGCCTCTTTGCAGACCCCCTTTGCCACCTGAGGGCGGCAGGGACTAGTTAACTGTAAATCACGAAGGAGACACAACCTTGCCCGGATATCTGACCACCCATGTTCTGGACACTGCGCGCGGATGTCCCGCACATGGCCTGAAAATCGAGCTGTTCCTGATCGACGGCGACAGCCGTAAACTGCTGCGCGAGGTCTCAACCAACGACGACGGCCGCACCGACGAGCAGATCCTGCCGCCGACGGAATTCCAGACCGGCACCTATGAGCTTGTGTTCCACGTCGGCGCCTATCTGGATGCCTGTGGTGTGCCTGCGGAATCCCCGCGCTTCCTGGACCAGATCCCGCTGCGCTTCGGCATGTCCGAGCCTTCGCACTATCATGTGCCTCTGTTGCTGTCGCCCTTCGGCTACAGCACCTATCGCGGCAGCTGAGACCTGCGCGTCAGGGCTGATCCGTGTCCCGAATGATTGCGCCGATGCGGTCGATCATGAAGTCCATGAACAGCCGTGATTTGGGATCCTGCCGTCGCCGATGCGTAAACAGGCAGGCCATCTGAATGGGTTCCGGAGGTGTCTCGACGGCCACCGGAACCAGCGCGCCCGCACGCAGATGCTCTGCAATCTCGAACACCGGCTTCATGGCGATCCCGTGACCGGCCAGCGCCCAGTCGGTCAGAACATCGCCATCGTCGGATTCGTAGCGTCCCGACACCCGGAACCGTTTGGGCCCGTCCTCGGTCGACAACAGCCACTGAAACTCGGTCGCGCCGGGAAACCGCAGGCTCAGGCATTCGTGCTGTTCTGACACCAGATCGAAACCGCTGGCCGGCATCCCGCGCTGCGCGATATACGCGGGCGCCGCGCACAGCACCCGCGCCACATCTGCGATCTTGCGAATGCGCAGGTTGCTGTCTTGAGGCTGGCCCAGAAAGAATGCCAGGTCCAGACCCTCGGTCGTCAGGTCCACGCGCCGGTCGGTCAGGCGCAGGCGGACGCTGACCTCGGGATATTCGGCCAGGAACTCGGGCACCTTCGGCGCAATCAGCCGCCGGCCAACGCCCAAGGGGGCCGCGACATACAGCGACCCCTTGGGATTGTCGGTGATGTTGACGATCTGCGCTTCGGCGTTTTCCACCGCTTCCAGGATCTCGGTCGCGCCGCGATAGAACGATTTGCCCTGTTCAGTCGGCGTCAGGCTGCGCGTGGTGCGCTGGAACAGGCGCACGCCCAGATGTTCCTCCAGCTGCGAGATTCGCGCCGAGGTCACCGCCGGAGACACGCGTAGATCCCGACCAGCGGCAGACATGCTGCCCAATTCATAGACACGCACGAAGGTGCGGATATTGTCGAGATAGGACATTGTTCGTTTTTTTTTGATGCTGCTTGGACTTTCACACCGATAGCAGAATAAACCGGCTTGGACTAGGGTCGTCCAGACACCGAAAAACTGGGAGAAGCACTGTGTTCGAACTGGCAATCTTGTGGGACTGGGTGGCCTTTTCGGTCCGCTGGCTTCACGTCATCACGGCCATGGCGTGGATCGGCGCATCGTTCTATTTCATCGCGCTCGATCTGATGCTCAAGCCCAATGCCGACCTGCCCGCCGGCGCCTATGGCGAGGAATGGGAGGTGCACGGCGGCGGCTTTTACCACACCGTGAAGTACCTTGTGGCTCCGGCGCGGATGCCCGAGCATCTGACCTGGCACAAATGGCAAAGCTACACCACCTGGCTGTCCGGTGCGGCCTTGCTGATGATCGTCTACTGGGTCGGCGGAGAACTGTACCTGCTGGATCCCAGCAAGGTCGAACTGGCGCTGTGGCAGGGCATCCTGATCTCGGGCGGGTCGCTGACCCTTGGCTGGCTGGCCTATGACGCCATGTGCAAGTCCCGGCTGCGCGAGAATCCGACCCTGCTGATGCTGCTGCTGTTCGTGATTCTGGTGATCATGTCCTGGGGCTATAACCAGATCTTCACCGGGCGTGCCGCGCTGCTGCATCTGGGGGCCTTCACCGCCACCATCATGACCGCCAATGTTTTCTTCATCATCATGCCGAACCAGCGCATCGTGGTGAAGGATCTGCAGGAAGGCCGCACGCCGGACGCCAAATACGGCAAGATCGCCAAGCTGCGGTCGACGCACAACAACTATCTGACGTTGCCGGTGGTGTTCCTGATGCTGTCGAACCACTATCCGCTGGCCTTCGGGACGCATTACGCCTGGCTCATCGCCAGCTTGATCTTCCTGACCGGCGTCACCATCCGCCACTATTTCAACACCATGCACCGCACCGGCAAGGGGCCGAACTGGACCTGGCTGGCCACGGTGCTTCTGATGGTGGTGATCGCCTGGCTGTCGACCGTCCCCGGCATCGACACCTATGAGGAATCCGAAGCCCGCGAGTTGACGCCAGCCGAGCAGAAGTTCGCCTCGGTGGACAGTTTCGAGGATGCCTTCTACGCAGTGGTCGGCAATTGCTCCATGTGCCACGCACGCGAACCGTCGTGGGAAGGGCTGAACTGGGCGCCCAAGCACGTTGTGCTTGAGACCGAGGCCGATGTGGCGCGCCACGCCAAGCAGATCTACATGCAGGCGGGCCGCACCCACGCCATGCCGCCGCCCAATGCCATCGACATGGATCCCGAGGCGCGGATGCAGATCGTGGCCTGGTATCGCGACGCCACCGGGCACGGCAGCTAGGAAACAGTGGATCGAAGACCTGAAAGGCGGCCCGAAGGGGGCCGCCTTTTTCCGTTGGCAAGCCGGTCGGTGCGCGTCGCGTTCAAAGCCCCGGCCGCCGGAGTGGCTCAGACGATGGCGCCGGGGTCAGTGTCGGGAAAGGCGACAAGCTGTGCACCGGACGTGAAGCTGGTGAAACTCTGGGTCCATGTGTGCATCGGCCACCTGAGTTGCACTGCCCCTTCAGCGGGCAGGTAGGCCGCCGTGTACAGCGTGCCGAAGCCCCGCGAAAACGCCATGGAATAGAGTGGCGGCTTGAGAAAACTGGAGATGAAGCGTTCCGCAGTCTCGGGGTGCAGGGTCAGCCGGTTCAGCAGGAATTTCTCGCGCTCGACCGTGGCGGTGAAACGGGCGTGGCTGGACCATTCCACCCGTTCCTGATGGTTGGTCGCCACCGGCGTGTTCGAGATGATGGTGGGCCGGTCCGGCGTCAGATAGGCGGTGACAAAGCGCATGGATCGGTCCAGCGCGGTGACGTTATAGCTCATGTGACAGGGCACACGGCGCAGCACATTCTCGGCATCGGCCACGGTTTCGCAAGTTTGCAGGATATAGCGCAGGATCAGCGGCACACCGAAGCCTTCGCCGACCTCGCGCCGCCCGCCGAAGGTCAACGACACCACCAGACCCGCATCGTTCATCCCGTCGACAAGACCAAAGAGCCCGTCGGTCATCGCGATCACCGATCGGCCCTGCCAGCAAGACTTCAGCAAGATCCCGTCGAAGGCCCGCGGGTGATAGTCGTAGTTGCGCACCAGCAAAGGGGCATCGCCGCGCCAGACCGCCTGGCTGCAGCCGGACAGATAGCGGGGCGGGCAATAGTAGCTGAGAAACCGCGCCGCGCTGTCGCTGCCGCCGGCCAGTTCGCACAGCTCGTCATACAGCGGCAGGATCTCGGGCATGTGGCGACGCAGGGCGATGCGGCTTTCCAGATAGGTCGGGCGGGCTGTCAGACCCTCGCGCGCCCACCAGTCCCTGTAGGCCGGCCAGAACTCCTGAAACAACCCGGTCCAGATCGGGCCGGGGTCGTCTTCACTGAGGGCCTGAAACCGAACAGACACGCTTACATCATCTTGAAGGCAGGTTCGCCGGAGGCTTGCGCCGCCGGCAAGGGCCGTGCCGTAAACGCCGACTTGATGCCGTCGATCCACGCCTTGGCGCGGTCGTTCAACTCGAAAGCCTTGGTCATCGACCGGCCGCGGGTGACCAGAATGCCCAGATCGGCGCCTTCATAGCGGTAATCGCCGGTGTTCAGGATGCGCAGGAAAAAGGCTTCGTTTTCGGTTTCCACCGCACGGCGGTGATAGTCGAACCGGTCGAAGACCACCTTGCCATTGTCCAGCATCGTGTAGATGCCGCTTTGCGGGGCCTCGGTGACCATGTCGACACTGTCGTCGGTGTGCTTGATGACCATCTGCGACCAGCTGTCGATCATGTCCGGATCGGACCAGCGCGCGTTGATTTTCTCGACGTCCAGCGAGAAGGGCTTTTTCGAGAATTCCAGAAGATGAAACAGGAACAACGGCGCATCCGCATGGGCAAAGGCGGCATGGTTGGTCATCGAACTGGCCCCGGTGATGCGTGGGTTCAACTCACCCAGCCACAGTACTCCGGTCTTCTTGTCGATCAGGAAATCCAGCTCGAAATAGCCGCGATAGCCGACCTTGCGCAACTGCTCGCCGAACTTGAAAGTCAGTTCGCGGGCCTGCTGGCGGGCCTTTGACGGGAAGGAGGTCGCGAGGATCTCGTTGCCGCACCAGCCGCCGCGATAGGGGGTCAGTTCCCTGAAGCCCACAAGCTCGGTCATCAGCGGGCCGACGATGGTGCCCTGGCTGGTGGCGCAAGCCTCGATGGCCGAGCCACGGCAGTCGATCCGCTTCATGATCTTGATCTCGCCTTCTCCGACGATGTCGTGTTCATGCTTCTGGAAGTCCGCCTCGGACTTGATGAAGAACGTGGTGTGGCCGCTGTCGCCAAAGGCCGATTGCAGCACCAGGTCGTTGCCCAGCCCGGCGTCCTTGCAGATCTTCTGCAGATGGGCGTAGCTTTTCACCTCGTGCAGGGCATTGGGCACCGACGGCACCCCGGCCTCGTCGCCGATGCGCACGGTTTCGATCTTGTTGTCGCAGCGCTCGCGCAGGGCCGACTTGGGGAACCAGATCTCGCCGCCCAACTCCTTGACCAGGGCTTCGGTCTTTTCGTTGAACATCAGGAAAACGAACTTGGGCTTGCCGCCGCGCTGCCTGACGAAATCCACCACTTCCTTGTGTTGCAACAGGTAGTTGTTGATGTCCTCGATCGACTGGAATTCGTCGTGCGGCACCTCGGAGGGCACCAGCACGTTGGGATGGCGCCCGTCGAAGCAGTCCATGTAGCAGATGTACTTGAAGTTCTTCACCCATTCGTCGATGCCGAGCAGGTTGAAGTTGGTGGCGGACACGAAATAGATCGGATCCTCGTTGGTGTGGAAGTACCGACGGATTTCAGAGATGTTCTTCAGCTTTTTCTTTGGCATGGTAACTCCCTCGTCGGTGGTTCAGTTCTTTGAAAGACGCTCCAGCGCATGGGGTGCAAATACCCGAAGGCCCAGATCCGGGCGGTAGCCGTGGATTTCGCTGACGTCGAGCGCACGCATGAAGGTCAGAATCTCGCGGCTGATGACCTGTCCCGGCACAAGGATCGGAAAACCCGGCGGGTAGGGGATGATGAACGAAGCCGACACCAGCTGTTCGCCCGCGTCCAGCTTGGCCATGATCCCGTCGTCCAGATTCAGGTAGTCGCAATTTTCCTCGTCATAGGCCAGGAAGAAGGCCGTGCGGATGTCGCCTTCGGGGGTTTCGCCATGGCGGAAGGCGGTGTCGAAGCGGCTGAAATCGGGCAGTGGAGGCACATGCTCCACCAGGCTTTTGACCCGGTTGTCGAACGACCGTTTCTCCATGATCGAGGCATCGTCCAGCAGATCGTCCAGATCGTTGGCAATCCCCAGCAGCACTTCGATCAGATAGGCGATCGAGGATCGCGTGGTGCCGATGTTGGTCATGAACAGCACGGTGTTGCGCGAGGTCTTGTTGATCTGGATGCCGTGCTTGTCCATCAGGATCTGGGTCTTGAAGGTGTCGCCGTCCCAGCCGGTGCCGCCCACGGCAAGTGTCACCTTGGACGGGTCCAGCACGAATTCATCGCTGCCCCAGTGATCCCAGGCATCGGTCCAGCCCTGCTTTGAGTCGTAGTAGCTCTCGATCCCGCTTTCGCGGTATTCGGCCGGGATCATGTCGGCCACGGTCAGAACCTTGAAGTATTTCTCAAGCTTGGGATGGGTGTTGATGGCCCGGCGCAGCGTCATGGCGCTGTCGATCTGGCGCTGCACGAACTCGTAGCCTTCCAGTTCCACCTGCCGTCGGCCCACGTCCAGCGAGGCGATGATCTGGTAGTTCGGCGAGGTCGAGGTATGGGTCATATAGGCTTCGTGGAAGGCCTGTTCGGTCTCGCCCTTGAAATCCTGGTCGTAGACATGGATCATCGATCCCTGCCGCAGCGAGGTCAGGGTCTTGTGCGTCGACTGCGTGGAATAGACCCGCACCCGTGCATGCGGCGGCGCGATCAGCCTTGTGTTGAGCAGGGTCTCGTCGTCGGCATCGGCCAGATCGGCCTGCTGCTTTTCCCAGGCCAGCGCCCGTTCGGGGCTTTTCAGCGTCCTGCGCAACGCTCCGGCCGTATGCATCGCGGTGCGGCGGCGGTAGGCCGGGTTGAAGCGGGCGAAGGCGAACCAGGCTTCATCCCACAGGAACACCAGGTCGGGCTTGATCGCCAGACATTCCTCCATCACCCGTTCGGTGTTGTAGACCAGCCCGTCGAAGGTGCAGTTGGTCAGCAGCACCATGCGCACCCGGTCCAGTTTCCCGGCGGCTTTCAGTTCCAGCAGCTTGTGCTTGATTTCCTTGGTCGGCACCGCGCCATACATGGAATGCTGGTGCAGCGGATAGCTGTCCATATAGACCACGTTGGCCCCGGCCAGCACCATGCCATAGTGGTGCGACTTGTGGCAGTCGCGGTCCACCAGCACGATGTCGCCCGGCCGGATCAGCGCCTGCACCACGATCTTGTTGCAGGTCGAGGTGCCGTTGGTGGCAAAGAACGTCTGTTTCGAGCCGAAGGCGCGGGCGGCGGATTCCTGAGCCTTCTTGATTGGCCCCTTGGGTTCCAGCAGGCTGTCCAGCCCGCCGCTGGTGGCCGAGGTTTCGGCCAGGAAGATGTTGGGACCATAGAAGGCACCCATGTCCTGGATCCAGTGGCTGCGCGCGATGGATTTGCCGCGGCTGATCGGCATGGCGTGGAAGACGCCGGTGGGTTGCTTGGAATACTCTTTCAGCGCCGTGAAGAAGGGCGATTTGAACCGGCTGTTCACACCGCGCAGGATGTTCAGGTGCAACTCAAGGAAATCTTCCTGATTGTAGAACACCCGCCGGCAGCCGCCCAGATCCATCGCCGCGATGGTTTCGGCCGAGCGGTCGGTGACCAGATAGGTGTCCAGTTCGGGCCGGATCTTGTGCACCAGCCGGCAGGTTTCGGGGCCGTATTCCTCGGGGCGCAACCCGTCGACCTCTTCATCCTCGCTGACGCTGGTGAGGTACTTGTTCAGGATCGACACACCGTTGCGCGACTTCAGGGTCAGACCGGGCCGGACCACCACAGCCTGCACGTTGAAGTTGAACATGATGCCGATCAGCGCGTCTTCCAGGCTGGGCACGATCACCGGTTCGTAGATGAAGGCATCTTCGGGGCGGCGGGCGCGTTGCAGACTCCGGCGCAGCCAGCGTTCCTGATGCTCGCTCAGGTCGTCAACGATCAGCACTTCGAAATAGGGCCGCCCCAACGCGCGTTCCTCGGGTGACAGCGAGGCTTCGTCCTCGAAATCCTCGGCGTCGACTTCGTTGGACATCAGTGGCACGACGCGGCGGCGATAGGCGCCCGACGACAGCGCCCGCGACGTGCGCAGCACGCTGTGGCAGAAGTCGTCGACGTTGCGGTTTTCCACCAGCTTGCGCATGTGGTTGAAGGCCGCAGCGCCCGGGAAGGCCCAATAGGCCTCGATCGGGGCCAGGGCCGCGAACAGCTGTTCGGCCCGGTTCAGCAGGGATTTCCGCTGGCGGCTTTCGCTTGGATGCAAGGCCAGACCTTCGGCAACTTCGCGCAGGGTACTCCACCGATCGGCGCGCAACTGGGTGGCGCTGTAGTATTCCCCGATCGAAGGCAGGTTCTGTCCGTCGCCTTGACCCGGCTTGCTTCCGGACGCTTCGGTTGGTCGTTTCGTCATGGTCAAACCTGCTCTCTTTGGCTGGTGAAGTCTCGTAATGACGTGAACTCGTACGACACTGGGGAATGCGGCGGGCGCTTAGCCCGTTTCGCGATGCCAGCTGGCAACGGCCTTTTCCTCGGCCTCTTCCAGCATGGTGCGCGGGTCGGCGGCGCTGAGACCGGCAAGTGAGCCCTGCTTGGGCGTTTCCAACGGACCAAGCGCGTGCAGATAGGTGTCCGAGCCGCTGCCCGGATCGTAGATCGGGAAACTGACCTCGCGGTCGCGGAAGCTTTTCAGAACCTGGCCAAGCCCCTTCAGGCCGAATTCGCGCTGGCGGCGCACCTGATCGAGATCGATCTCGATGGGGAACATGTCGTCCTGCCCCGCCGACTGGTGCAGCACCATCGCCGCAGGATCGACCACCAGCGACCGTCCGACCCCACCCGAGCCCAGCCCGTTGATGTCGAAGACATAGCATTGGAACTGCGCCGCCGTGGCCCGCGCAATGGCAATTTCGGCCTCACGGTCGGCAGTGCCGGTCAGCACCGGATGCAGCAGAACCTCGACGCCCTGGCTGGTCAGTTGCCGCGTGGTTTCGGGGAACCACATGTCATAGCAGATCGACAGACCGAAGCGGCCGACCTCGGGGACATCGAAGATGCAGAATTCATTGCCGGCCGAGATGCCTTCCTCGTAGGGGCGGAAGGGGAACATCTTGGAATAGGTGGCCACGATGTTGCCATCGGGGTCGATGACCACCGAACTGTTCAGGATCCGGCCATCTTCCTTGGTTTCGAACATCGAGCCGGGGATCAGCCACAGCCGATGCTTGCGCGCCTTTTCCTGAAACCGGACGATGTCTTCGTTGGGGAAGGGCTTTGAGAACCGGTGCAGCGGGCCATAGGCGGCCAGTTCGCTGAACACCGCCATCTGGGTCCACGGAAAGCGCGCCATCAGAATGTCGATGCGGTGCAACATGGCATCGACATTGGAATGAAGCGGATCAACATGCATCTGGATGCCGGCAATTGCAAATGGGGTCATACTCGTCTGGTCTCCTGGTGGTCCGGTCGGGACCGAAAGTCGGGGGTGCCCATGCGCGCAAAAGCTGCGCTGTACGGGACCGGATTATCGGGCGTATGCCTGCCGGATCGGCGGCAGGGGCGGATGGGTCTGCCTAGCAGATCGGCGATCAAACCGCGCGCCCTGTGTCATCGCCGCGCAAGGCGGGCCGGGGCCGTGCGGCGCCTGCGCCGGTCCGGTCACCATAGCACGCAACGCGGGCAAGCAGGCGAATGCATGACGCGGCTGCATCGGCGGAGAAGGATATCGGGATCCCTCGAAGGAACTGGGCGCCTGTCATCGTATGCGTCACGCAAGTGGTCATGGACTGCCACATTGGCGCGAGTCGCCGGCGATTGAAACAGATATTTTTCTGGCAGGATCGCGGTGCCGGACTGACATGGCGGCATCGGGCGGTGCCGTTCGGGCAAGACCTGCGGCACCTGCCGGTCGGCGGTCGGGCAGGGCCGCACCCGGCGGCCCCGCGTCTTTCAGTGCGACAGGATCGCCATGGCGTCGGCGTCCCACGACACCCAGACAGGGGCATCGCCATGCCGGGACAGGGTCGCTGCATCGGTGAAGGCGCGCAGGGTCTGCCCCGGTGCATCCTCCAGTGCGATGTCCACGGCGCTGCGGCTGCCCAGGAACACGCGTTCGGTGATCCGCCCGCGCACGGCGTTGGCGGTTCCTGGCTGTTCGGCGTGCAGTGACAGGTTTTCCAGTCGCAGCGAGGCGGCCATCTTCTGCCCTGCCTGCGGCGCACCGGAGGCCGCCAGACCGATCAGCGGAATGCCCTGCCAGTCAAAGCTCACCTGTCCGCTGGCGCGGTCCACACCGCGAATCTCGCCTTCGATCAGGTTGGTGTCGCCGACGAATTCGGCGACAAAGCGGCTGGCCGGACGGAAATACAGATCCTCGGGCGTCCCATCCTGTTCGATCTTGCCCGCGTTCATCACCACGATCCGGTCGGACATGGTCAGCGCCTCTTCCTGATCGTGGGTCACGAAGAAGAAGGCCTTGTGGGTGCGGCGCTGGATCGACTTCAGTTCAAGCTGCACCTGGTGGCGCAACTTGGCGTCCAGCGCACCCAGCGGTTCATCCAGCAACAGCAGGTCCGGATCCGGGGCCAGCGCCCGCGCCAGCGCCACCCGCTGCCGCTGCCCCCCCGACAGTTGCGAGGGATAGCGGTCGGCAAAGGGGGTCAGTTCCAGAAAGGTCATCAACTCGTCCAGCCGCGCCTTGATCGCGGTCTTGGACATGCCTTTCAGTTCCAGCCCGAAGGACATGTTCTGCGCCACGGTCATATGCGGAAACAGCGCGTAGTCCTGAAACACCATGTTGATATGGCGTCGTTCAGGCGGCAGGGCGGTGACATCCTCGCCGCTGAGGATGATGCGGCCGGTGTCGGGTTTCTCGAACCCGCCGAGGATGCGCAGGGTGGTGGACTTGCCACAGCCCGACGGCCCCAGGAAGGTGACGAATTCGCCGGGATTGATGGTCAGATCCATCTGGTGCAGGGCGACGGCCTTGCCGAAGCTTTTCGAGATCCCTTCCAGGCGGACAAGCGGTTCCTTTTCGGAGCTCATTTTCAGGTGTCCTTGTTCATGCGGCGGCTGGAACGTTCGGCCCAGACCCCCAGCACCGCGGTCAGCACCAGCGCCACGGCAGAGATTGCATTGATTTCCGGCGACATGCCCGAGCGCAGCTTGGCAAAGATCAGCACCGGAAGCGTCGGTTGATAGCTGCCCAGGAAGAACGAGCGCACGAAGTCGTCGAAGCTGAGCAGCAGGCAGAAGATGGAGGCCCCCATCAGCGCCGGTTTCAGATAAGGCAGCGTGATCCGGGTGAAGGTCACGAAAGGATCGGCGCCCAGATCGCGGGCGGCCTCGCCCATGCTTCTGGGCAGGGTGGTCAGGCGCGCCATGACCACCAGCGTCACGAAGGGCACGTTGTGGACGGCATGCGCCCAGATGATGGCGAACATCCCCGGTTCGATCCCCAGCTGCCGGGCATAGATGCGAAAGGCGATGGCCGAGATCACGCCCGGCACCAGCGCCGGCAGGATCATCAGCGCATAGACTGCCGCCCGGCCGACAAAGGCCCGCCCCGCAAGCATCACCGCCAGCCAGGTGCCCATCAGCACCGAGACAAGGGTCGAGGCCACGGCGATGGCCACCGAATACAGGAAGGTCACCATCAGTTCGGTGTCGCCGAAGACCCCGATGTACCAGTCCAGCGTGTAGGATTTGATCGGGAAGCCGATGAACTTGCTGTCTTTGAAGCCCATCAGGATCATCAGCGCCAGCGGCACGAACAGATAGACGACGAAGGCCCAGAAAACGACGGACAGAACGACGCGATGCGAACGGGTCATCAGCTGTCTCCCTTGCGCAGGAAGGCGATCAGGCGGGTGAAGATCCCGCTCAGCACCAGGGCGGCCACGAACATGATGACGGCAAAGGCCGCACCGGTGGGCCATTTGTCCCCGGCGACATGGAAGAAGCCGGCGATGGTCTGGGCAAACACCGTGCTGTTGGGACCGCCCAGCAGCACCGGCGTGCCGTAATAACCGGTGGAGATCAGGAACACGAGCGTACAGCCCGACCCGATGCCCTCAAGGCTCAGCGGCAGGGTGATGCGCCGGAACCGCGTCCAGGGGCCCGCGCCCAGATCGGCGGCGGCCTCGGTAAAGTTGCGCGGCAGCTTTTCCAGCGCGGAATACAACGGCAACAGCATGTACAGCGCGGTCAGGTAGATCAGGCCGACGCTGACCGAAAAGCCGGTGAACATGAAGGGGATCGGCCGGTCGATCAGACCCAGCCATTTCAACGCGATGTTCACCGCACCGTTGTTGCCCAGCAGGATCATGATGGCATAGGTGCGCACGATCTCGCCGGTCCAGAAGGGGATCAGCACCAGCAGCAGCAGTGCCAACTGGTTCTCGCGCTTCACATAGCGGGCCAGGTAATAGGCCACAGGATAGGTGATGAGCAGGGTGACGAAGGTCAGCGAGGCCGAGTAGATGATGGTTCGGAAGAACGGTTTCTGGAACACGCTTTCGTTGAAGAACGTCCCGTAATTGTCTAATGTGAAATGCGTTTCTGTTCCCGGTGCCACCGGATAGGCATCCAGCAGGCTCACCTGGAACATTTGCAGCATCGGGCCCAGGTGCTGGGTGATCAGCCAGATCAGCGGGATGATGCCCAGCAGCAGAAATTGTCGACGCGGCGACGCAAAAATCAAACCCGTCAGGACCTGGTAGGGTTTCCAGGCGACGAGACGGCCCCAACGGGTGGCGTCTTCCGCCGCCGGGGGCCGGGTCACGGCGGGGGCGCCACGCTTGGCCCCGACAGATGCCGTGTTGGTCATGGTTACTATCCTTTCTGCAACTGCAGAACCTGTGGCTTCGGGCCAGCCGGAAGCGGCCCGAAGCAAGGGTGGTGGGTCAGGCGGCCTTGACGGCTTCCACTGCCGGATCGACCAGCCCGTATTTCATCTCGTTGGCCTCGGCGCGGAAGAACTGCAGGTTGGCCAGTTCTTCTTCGGTGAACGAAGACGCGGCTTTCTCGGAATCGGTCAGATAGGCGTCCGCCCCCTTGAAGGTCGAGATGAAGCCCGACGCCTTGGTCATCGCCGCGCCAATTTCCGGTTCCGCCAGGATGGCGTTCAGGAAGGTATAGGCGTTGTCGAGGTTGGGACAGTTGTTGGCGATGTTGTAGGTGTAGACGAAGCCGTAGGAGCCTTCCTTCGGAATGGTCATCGACACCGGGAACCCGTCGGCCATCAGCGCCGCGATCGGGCCGTTCCAGGCGCAGGCCATCGCGATGTCCTGGTTCACGAACATCTGCTGCACTTCGGCACCGCCGTCATAGTACTTGCGCACCAGCGGCTTCTTCTCGATCAGGAAATCGCGGGCCTCGGCGACGATCTCGGCGGCACGCTCGGGATCGTTGAGGTATTCGACCATGTTGCCGTCGTAGCCCTTCATCAGCATCACGATCGACATCATGTCCTGGATCACATAAGCGGTCTGGCCCTTGTACTTGTCCGAGAAGAACGTCATCCAGCTTTGCACGTCTTCTTCCGGCACCAACTCGTTGTTATAGGCCAGAACTTCCATGCCCGACAGGATCGGCGCACCCCATTTGTTGCCATTGATGGTCGACCAGTCACTTTCCGAAAACACCGGGTTGATGGTGGTCCAGTTGGGCAGGCGATCCACGTCCAGCGGTTGCAGCAGATCGTTTTCGATGAACTGCAGGAAGCGGTGGCCGGCCACGGTCATGATGTCCACGGTCGGGTTCGGTTGTTCGGCGGCCAGAAGGTTGAACTGCTTGCCCTGGTCATCCACGAGGCGGACATTGACCTTGATGCCGGTGTCCTTCTCGAAGTCGTTCTTGAAATCGGTCGGCACGAAGTCGTTGTAGGTCCAGACGTTGACTTCGCCCCCCGCGGCATGGGCGCGGCGCAGGTAGGCCGGGCTGGCAAGGATCCCTGCGGTGGCGGCGGTGGTGCCCAGGAATTTCCTGCGATTGAGGATCAGTTTCGACATTCTTGTCTCTCCTTGTTGGTTCGAAAAAGGACCGGACCGGTCCCTCGGCGAGGGTGGCACGCCCTTGTCAGGCGCTTGGCGTTGTTTGCGTAGCGTCAGGCAGAATTCCGGTATGCGCCGCCGTGGTCAAGTCATCCAGGCTGAAAGCGGTCAGATCCAGCGCCGACAGCAATTCGTTCTCCGTCGCGAAATCGCGTCCGTACATGGCCGAGAAGATGTCGATCCCGGCCTGGTGCAGCACCGCCGGCTTGCCCGCCAGACGGCCCAGAACGACAACCGGCAGCAGGCCGTAAGGCACGTCCTCGGTCACATATCGGCTGTCGGCGGTGGCCGGACCGGTGCCGCCATTGCCTTGCGCGTGCATCTGCTGGTTCATCTCCGAGATCGAGGCGACCGGCACGTGAAACGACTGGTGAAAATGCTCGAAGATGGTCTTGACCGACAGCTCCAGCGCAGTGGCGATGGCCAGCCGTTCCTCGTCCAGCTGTTCCAGAAGGCGGCCGACCTTCGGGGTGACGTTCTGGCCCTGGCTCCAGCTTTCGCCGCGTTCCATGCGGGTCATGTTGCCAAGGGCGATGCCCATGTGATTCTGCGGGTTCAGGTTCGACAGGGTGATCGCCAGCAACCCGTCGCGCGGGGCAAAGACCGGACCGAACAAGGTTTCGCATTGATCCAGCGCCGCCGATTGCTGATCGGCGGGCACGGTGCACATGTCGATACGCGCACGGATGGTGTTGACCAGAACCGCCGCCCCGTCCTGCCGCCGTCCGGTCACGGCGGTGGTGCCCCAGCAGGTGATCGGTGCGGTCACGCCGCGTGCGGCCAGCTTGCCGCGCAGGTAAAGCGCCCCGAAAGAGGCATGGGACGAAATGATGACATGCTGCCCCTCGCGGATCACCGGGGCCAGTGCGTCGAACACCGTCTTGTGGCCATAGCCGGGCACGGCCACCAGCAGCACGTCCGTTGCGGCCAATTCGTCCGGCGTGTCGGCCACGGACGGGCGATAGTGGCCCTCCAGCGCGCCGCTGGCGGTGATGCCGCCGTCCAGGCCCTTGGTGCCTGCCCCCGACGGCGACCACAGAACCGCCCGGTGGCCCCGGCTTTCCAGCAGAGCAGCGGTGGCCAGCGCGATAGAACCTGCGCCCGCGATGCCGACAGACAGGCTCATCCGGAGACATCCTCGCGGACGGGATCGCCCAGCACATGCATCAGCCGGTTGGCCCAGCCGAACAGCGCCGTGGACAGGATCAGGTCCAGCACCTCGGCCTCGTCCAGACCGGCGGCGCGCAGGGTGGCCATATCTTCGGCGCTGGCCTGGGAAGGCGCGGCGGAAAGCTTGCGGGCGAAGTCAAAGATCGCCCGGTCGCGCGGGCTCAGGTCGGCGTTTTCCCCCTTGGCGAACAACTCGTCGGTGACGCGGGTGTCCTTTTCGATCTGCGCGTGGCGCGAGGCATGAACAGCGGCGCAATAGATGCAGCGGTTCACGATCGAGGCGCCAAGCGCGCCCAGCTCGCGCTCGGATCGGCTCAGCCCCTCCTTGTCGTACATGATCGCGTTGAACAGCGGCGAGCGCACCTTCAGGCTTTCCACGTCATGGGCCAGAGTCAGTACGTAATCCGACACCTTGGTGTTTGACGGGGTGACCTGCAGGGCCTCCAGTTGCGCTGGCGTCGCCTCGGCCAGGTCGACCGGGGTCACGCGCGGCCGCCATTGCGGCACGTTGCGGGTGAACTTGTGAATGACACGAGCGGTCATGTGCGGACCTCCGTCATCAGACGCAGCCCGGCGATCAGGCGCAACTGGTAGGCCAGAAAGGCGTTCAACTCGCACAGGCGCACGATATCGGCGTCATGAATCCCGGCGGCTTGCAGGGTTGCGATGTCCGCCGCCGCAATGTCACGGGTCTGCATGGCGACCTTGTCCATGAAGGCCACCACTTCCGCGACACCTTCTGCCGCGCCATCCTGGCCGGGATCGGTCAGCCCGGCATAGGCGGTACCGGACATGCGGCCGGCATAGCGGTCTGCCACCGCATCCAGCCGGTTCAGCCGCGCAATGCGGGACGCCAGCGCCGCACGCAGATCGGCAGGCCAAGCGCCGCAGTCTTCGGGTGCCAGCACGGCCTCTTCGGCGGTCTGGGTCATGTCAAGGATATTGGCACGCAGCGTCACCGCCGCCGCACCGGGGCCTTCGGGGACAACGCCACCTTCGGCCACGGCAGTGGTGGACCAGGTATCGCTCACGCGTCGACCTCCAGCGGAAGATCGCTTTCGGTCCATTCGGTGCCGTCCAGTTCGGGCGTGTCGTAGTCCAGCATGCCTTGCCAGTGGGTGTCCACATCCTCGGTATACAGCGTCGCCGCAATGTCGCGGGCCAGCCAAGCGGCCCCTTCGGACACACCGGGAATATCGCCGCTGACCTTGCCCAGGCTCGCCGTGGCCCCGTAGTTGAAGCAATAGACGTTCTTCAGCCAGGGGGCGGTGCCGGGCACTTTCTCGCGGAAGGTGAAATCCGGGTTCAGATAGGGGAACCGGCCCAGGTCGGCGTTTTCCTCCTCGGCGGGCGGCGTATAGACATCCTGCCAAAGCTGGATCTGCCCGGCGGCATCGCCGAACTCCTTGCGTTGCAGCGGATCGGTCACGAAACCGGTGCCGAGGATCAGGAAATCGGCGGTCCAGCTGGTGCCATCGGCAAAGCTGATCTTCACCTGATCGCCGACCTGTTCGGTCTTGGTGGTGGCCTTGCCGAAATGGAAATAGGCGTTGTCATGGCGGCTGACCCGCAGGGTCGAGCCATGCGGCGAGGGCGTCTGCGTGGCAAAGCTGTATTGCATGAAGCGCCAGCGCCACGCATCCTCCATGGCCGAATACCCGGCGGTGAAGCCAAAGCTGCCGATGCCCATCATCTTGTTGACGGTGGGCATGGTCTTGCGCCGGATCAGGTGGCGTACCTCGGCGGCGCCATGTTCCAGCGCCTCGGCAGAGTTGTCCACCGCCGAGGCGCCAACCCCGATCACCGCCACTTTCTTGCCCTTCAGACCGGCAAAGTCGATGTCATCGGCAGAATGCGCCCAGAGCGTTTTTGGCAGGTCGCGGACAAAGCCGGGAATGTTGGGCTTGCCGGTACCATCGCGCCCGGTGGCTGACACCAGCTTGCGCGTCAGGATCGAGCCTTGCGCCGCCCCCGACAGGTGCAGCCGCAGCAGGTCGCCTTCCGGTTCCACCCGATCCACCGAAACCTCGTTCTCGACGGGGATGTCCAGCGCCTTGCGATACCAGCGCAGATAGTCCATCCACATCGGCCGCGGGATCTTGCCCAGGGCCTCCCATGCCGCGGTGCCATGCTGGGCGCGGTACCACGCCTGGAAGGTCAGCGCGCCATGGCCAAAGGCCGGGCCGGTCAACTCCTTGGGCGAGCGCAGGGTGACCATGCGGGCATAGTTCAGCCACGGGCCCTCGAAGCCTGCCGGCGATCGGTCCAGCACGCGGATGTTGTGGATGCCGCCGGTTTTCAGCACCAGCCAGGCCACCATCCCGCACATGCCGCCACCGATGATGACCACGTCATGCACCGGTTCATCGCCTTTGCTGCGGGGCGGCACCCAGGATTTTCCGGGGCTGCACAGGAAGGCAAGATCCTCGTGCAGGCGCGCTTCCAGTGCGGGCAGTCCGGCGCCGTCGATGCTGGGCAATGTGGGCTGTGTCATGGTCTGTCTCTTACCTCTGAAGTTCAACTGCACGGGGTGGGCTCAGGCGGTGGTGCTGCCGGGCCAATGCGGGTGCAGGTCGTCGATGAAATAGCGATGCCGGTGGCGATGGCCCTGCGCGTAATGTTCGCGCAGATGCGGATGGCCTTCGGGAAGTTCGGGATGTTCGTGAACCAGGCCGGCCGGCGGTTCGGCCACCCAGACGCGGGCGGCCAGCACCAGCGTCAAAAGGGCCGCGATGCACAGCCCGGCCATGGCCGGGGCCGGACCGACGGCCGCGCCCAGCAGACCGGCGGCCGGATAGGCCAGCAGCCAGCCCGCATGGGACAGGGCGAATTGCGCGGCAAATACCGCCGGGCGATTTTCGGAGGTGCTGGAGCGTGTGATGATCAGCCCGCCAGGGGTCAGCACCAGCGAGGCCGCCGCCCCGAAGCCGAACCAAAGGACCAGCGCGCCGGTTTCGCCGGGCGACAGCAGGACCAGCGCCCCCAGAGCCGCGAAGATCACAACCCCCAGCGTCATGATCCGCCGCTCGCTGGCATGGTCCAGCAAGCGCGGCACCAGCAGGGCCAGCACCGCCGCACCCATCCCATAGCAGGTCATCAAACGGGGATAGAATTCAACGCCGGTTTCAAAATGCGCGGCGGCGTAGATGACCGAGTTGACCAGCACCCAGGCCATCATCAGCGACAGGGCGAATTGCATCAGCCACAGGCCGCGCAGGCGCGGGGTGCGCAGGTAGATCCGCAAACCGCGCGGCAGGCGCTGTCGGAACGGGGTCTTGGCGGTGGCCACAAGGGCGGGAAACCGGGTCAGCATCAGCATCACGATGGATCCCGCAAAGCTGAGACTGGCCAAGAAGAACAACTGCCCCGGTGCGATCAGGTTCAGCGCCAGTGCGGCGATCACCGGGCTGAGGATCGACTCCAGCGTATAGGCCAGCCGCGACAGGGCCAGCGCGCGGGCGTATTCGGCCTCGTCCGGGATCATGTCGGCGATCACCGACTGGAACAGCGGCGTGAAGCCCGAGGCGAAGGCGAAGAACACGAAGGCCAGCCCCGCCACCTGCCACGGCCCCACGGCCAGCGCCATCAGCGCGACAATGCCCATGCGCATAAGGTCGATCATCGCCAGAACCGGCCGACGCGGATAGTGCGACAGCGCCGCTTCGGCCACCGGCGAGACCAGCACATAGGCCACCATCTTCAGTGCCAGAATGCCGCCCAGAATGGTACCGCCCAGCGAGATGCCGCCGAAATCATAGGCACTGAGCGCCAGCGACACCGTCAGAATTCCGACCCCGGTCAGCGACAGTATCTGTGCGGCGAACAGGCGCCGGAACTGGGGATTTCTGAGCGGGTGGTTCAAATCTAGGCTCTCTCCTTGCGCCCCTCGGACGGCGGTTCTGGCTGACCGGACGGGCGCAAGCTGCGGTGGGCGAAACGGGCGGTACTCGCGTCGCCCTCGTACTCATCAAGGTAACATGCCGCAACCTGAGCAAGGTTGTCGACACTGTCGATGATGAAATCTGCCTTCTCATCGGTCAGCAGGGCTGAAAGATTAAGCCGGACCCAGCCGGGCTTCTCGGCTTCCTGCCCGGTTTCCAGTGCCGCCAACGTCGCATCCGAGGCCGCCTTGTCGAGATTCAGCAGGCGGTGGGCATAGGAACCCGCACAGGCACAGCCGCCGCGCGCCTGTATGCCGTGCAGGTCGCTGAGCAGGCGGGTAAACCATTGGTGATGCAAATGGCCGCCCGCGCCATCGCGAATGCGGAACGAAAAGATCGGGATTGCCGGCGCATTGGCATTGCCCAGAATCTGGAGGCGCGGATTGGCACTCCAGACCGCCAGCGCACGGGCCCGCAGCTCGGCCTGCCGCTGGTCCAGCCAGTCCTGGCCCAAAGCTTCCTTCACCATCAGCACAAGGGCGGCACGGATGTCGCCGACCACGTTCGGGGTGCCGGCTTCTTCGCGGTGCGTCAGGCTTTCGGAATAGACATGCGACCACGGCGATACGAAGGACACGGTGCCGCCGCCGGGCAGGGTCGGGGTGCGGCGCCGGGCGATGGCATCGCGCACCACCAGCACACCCGAGGCACCGGGACCGCCCGGAAACTTGTGCGCCGAGAACACGATGGCATCCTTGGCACAATCGCCGCCCGCCTGCATCTGCATGTCGATATAGGGTGCCCCGCAGGCATAGTCCCAGATCGACAGCGCCCCATGCGCCTTCAGCAATCGCGTCACCGCATCGGTGTCGGTCAGGATGCCGGTCACATTGGAAGCCGCTGAAAAGGCCCCGACGATCAGATCCGCGCCCCGTGCCGCGACCAGCGCCTGTTCCAGCACCGCCATGTCCGGGCCGCCCTGCGCGGCTTCGGGGATCTCGATGCATTCGGCGCCGCTTTCGCGCCACGGCAGCAGGTTGGAATGATGCTCGTAGGGGCCAATCAGGATCACCACCCGGCCTCCGCCCGCGACCAGCGCGGGAATATCCAGCAGGCCCACCAGCCGGTTCAGACCCGCCGTCGCGCCCGCGCCGGTGAACACAACACTGTGGCCTTCCGGCGCGCCGACGATGCGGGCGATCTCGGCCCTTGCGGCATTGCGCAGCCGAGTGCAGAAAGCCCCGCAATACGAGGCCTCGGTATGGCTGTTGGCGTAATAGGGCAGGACCGCGTCGCGGATGAAATCCTCGACCTGGGTCAGGGCACGGCCCGAGGCGACGTAATCCGCATAGACCAGCGGCCGCGCGCCATAGGGGCCGGGGATGGTGGCATTGCTGCCGATCAGGCCCGCGCGCAGGCGCTCCACCAGATCGGGGGCCGAGAGGGTTTCGCGGAATTGTTCCAGTGGTTGCATGGTTATCCAGAGAAGAAAGGTCGGACGGTCTGTCCGGACCAGTTCTGACCCATTGTCTCCGCGAAATCATCACATGATTTTGCTATACTACAGTCTAATTTCTATCATATGATAGACATATCATGATTTCGCTAGATCACATCGACTGCCGAATACTGGCAGAACTGCAAAAAGACTCCTCACAGTCGCAACGGGCGCTCAGCGACAAGGTCGGCCTGTCGCAAAACGCCTGCTGGCGGCGGTTGAAGGTGCTGGATACAAAGGGGGCCATTCGCGGCTACACGGTGCTGCTGAACCGCGATGCGGTAGGGGCAGGGCTGGTGGTATTCGTGATGATCCGCACCCGCCATCATTCCGTGCAATGGCTGGAAACATTCCGCAAGCACGTCGCCGCACTGGACGACGTGGTGGATTTCTACCGGATCGGTGGTGAATACGACTATCTGCTGAAGATCGTCACCCGCGACATGGCCAGCTATGACGGCTGCTATCGCCGCCTGATTGCTGGGATCGAATTGGAAACCGTCACCTCGTTCTTCGCCATGGAAGCGATGGAGGAACAGCGCCCGGTGCCCTTGCAGCCGACCGCCCCCCGGCGCTGACCGGCCGGGGGCGATCTGCGGTGATCAGGTCATCACGTCGGGCTCGGTACGCCCGGTGGTTTCGGTCAGTTGGCACAGGGCGCGGGTGGCAGCGATGATCCCGTTCAGCGCGTCCTGGGTGTCGAGGAACAAGTCGCCCCCGGTGGGTTCATAGCGTTCCAGATAGACCCGCAGCGTGGCGCCCTCGGTGCCGGTGCCCGACAGCCGCAGCACCGCGCGCCCGCCGCCTTCGAAATGGATGCGCAGTCCCTGGTTGCGGCTGACCGATCCGTCCACCGGATCGGTATAGGAAAACTGGTCAGCCCCGGCGATGGTCAGCCCGCCAACGGCAGCGCCGGGCAGGCCGTCCATCCGCTCAGTCAGCCTCGCCATCAGAGCATTGGCCTTGTCGGTGGCGATGGCCTCATAGTCGTGGCGGGAATAATAGTTGCGGCCATAGGTCTGCCAGTGATCGGCCAGGATCTCCTGCACCGAGACCTTCCGCGCCGCCAGGATATTCAGCCACAGCAGCACCGCCCACAGCCCGTCTTTCTCGCGCACATGATCGCTGCCGGTACCGGCGCTTTCCTCGCCGCACAGGGTCACCTTGCCCGCGTCCAGAAGGTTGCCGAAGAACTTCCAGCCCGTGGGCGTTTCATAGCAGCCCAGCCCCTTGGCCTCGGCCACGCGGTCGGCGGCGCGGCTGGTGGGCATCGATCGTGCCACCCCGGCCAGCCCGCCCGCATACCCCGGCGCCAGATGCGCATTGGCAGCCAGCACGGCCAGACTGTCAGAGGGCGTCACATAGATGCCGCGCCCGAGGATCATGTTGCGGTCGCCGTCGCCATCCGAGGCCGCGGCGAAATCCGGGCCATCGTCGCCCATCACCAGATCGACCAGCGGCTTGGCCCAGATCGGGTTCGGGTCGGGATGCCCCTTGCCGAAATCCACCGAAGGCACTGCGTTCATCACGGTGCCGTCCGGCGCGCCCAGAAGACCTTCAAGGATCGCCGTGGCATAGGGGCCGGTCACCGCGTGCATGGCGTCGAACCGCAGGGTGAAGCCGCCCGCAAACAGGGCGCGGATGGCGTCGAAGTCGAACAGCGTTTGCATCAGATCGGCATAGTCGGTCACCGGATCGACGATCTCGACCGCCATGCCCCCCAGCGCGGTATCCCCGATCTGGTTCAGGTCCAGATCGTCGGTGTCCAGCGTGTGGTACTCGGATATCGTCTTGGTCTGCTCGAAGATGGCATCGGTGACGCCCTCGGGTGCCGGGCCGCCGTTCGCGATGTTGTATTTCAGGCCGAAATCCGCGTCGATCCCGCCGGGATTGTGGCTGGCCGACAGGATCAGCCCGCCGTCTGCCTTGCGCTGGCGGATCAGGTTCGACGCCGCCGGTGTCGACAGCAGCCCGCCCTGACCGACGATGGCCCGCTTCGCGCCATTGGCCGCCGCCATGCGCAGGATGATCTGGATCGCCTCGGCGTTGAAATAGCGCCCGTCGCCGCCGACCACGAGGGTCTTGCCCGTTACGCCGCCGATGGCGTTGAAGGTCGACTGCACGAAACACTCGACAAATCCGGGCTGCATGAAGACGCGGGTTTTCTTGCGCAGGCCCGAGGTGCCGGGTTTCTGGCCTTCGAACGGGGTGCAGGGCTGGGTCACTTTGGTCATGAGGCGATGTCTTTCTCACGTGAGGCAGGCAGGGGGGGACGATGGTTTTGCATCACGTCGGTGACATGACGCAGGGATGCGGTCCGCGAAAAGTCCTCGACCGGGACGGGCAGACGCCGCCGCCAGTTGGGATGTTCGTTGATGGTGCCGGGCAGGTTCTGGGCTTGCGTGACGCCAAGGGCGTCATCCAGTTGCACCGAGACCAGCGCCGAGGGTGCCTCGGCCAGACCGGCGTGGATGGCGTCCAGAATGTGGCCCGTCGATGCGGTTGGCGGCAAATCCCGGTCGGCGCGCAGGCTGTGGCGCTGGCGCGCACGAAAGCCGTGACGGTCAAGGCGCTCACCTTCGGATATCCAGCCGACGCGGTGCCACCATTCGATGTCGGCGCCGTGCCAGAACCCGGCGATGGTCGGCGTGTCATGGGTGCCGAAACAGGCAAGGCTTCGGGTCGGCATGGCGCTGGCGGGCAGGATGGTGCCGTCGTGGCGGGTTTCGAACTGCCAGACCGCATAGCTGTAAAGTCCGGCGTCATTCATGGTGGCGCGGAAGCCCTCGGGCACCAGTCCCAGATCCTCGCCGATGACGACACAGCCCGCGCGGGTGGCCTCGATGGCGATCACCGCCAGCAGCGATTGGAATGGCATGGTGACATAGCCACCGGGACTGCCGTCGTCGGGCAGCCAGAAACTGCGCGCCAGCCCCAGTGCATGGTCGATGCGCAGCAGGCCGCAGTGCCGCATCAGGCGCGCCAGCATCTTTCGGAACGGCCCATAGAAGGCCGCTGCCAGCGGTCCGGGCGCATGGGCGGCCAGCGCCCAGGACTGACCCTCGGGGCTGAGCTGATCGGGCGGGGCGCCAATGGTGACGCCGCGCGCGATAGTGGCGGTGTTCATCCAGACCTCCGCCCCGTCGGGGCGCGGGCCAACGGCCAGATCCAGATACAGCCCCAGCGACATCCCCGCAGCGCGGGCGCTGGCCTGCGCGGCCGCAATCTGGGTTTCGGCCTGCCATTGCAGCCAGGCGTGGAACTCGGCGCGCGCGCCGGCGGCCTTGGCGGCGGCCAGGCCCGGCGTGCGCAGCGCCTCGGGCCAGTCGCGAAAATTATGGCCGTGGGTTTCGCCAAGCGCCTCGAATTGCGCAAAGGTCGTCAGATCGTCGTCTGCCGCAGACAGCCAGGCTTGAAAGGCGGCGCTGTCTTTCTGGCGGGCAAAGGCGGCTTCCAGCGCGGGCTTGTGGCGGGCGCGGAAGGCGGCATGATCGATCAGTCCCTCGGCAGGGGTCGGACCCAGACCCGGCAAGGCCAGGTGATCGGTGTTGAAATACCCCCGGTGGGTGGGCGAATAGGGGCTGATGATGTCCTCGACACTCCACCCCAGCGCATGCACCGGGTTGATCCCGAAGAACTGCGCGCCCTGCTGCCCCAGCGCCGTTGCCGCCCGCGCCAGATCGGCATAGCTGCCCAAACCGCCGTTGTCGGCACTGCGCAGCCCGTAAAGCGCCCCGGTCATGCCCCAGCTGCGCTGCTGCCCGGTGCGGGAGGGCACGTCGGGGGCCATGACGGGGCGTGCAAGCACGCGGGTTGGCGCGGATGCGGCGGGCCCCTGCAACAGGTAATAGCCCATCGCCAGTGCCGGCAGATACAGGGTGCCCTCGGCCCGGCCCTCGGCGACCTGGGTGCCATCCTCGGCCAGCAACACCCAGTCGAAAGCGGTTTCGACCGGGCCCTGCCACGGGCTGTTCGCGGTCAGGATGATTTCGTCGGGCAGGGGGCTGTCGCTGCGTGCCTCGGCCAGGGCCTCGTCGACCTCCGCATCCGATCCGGCGGCAACTCCCAGGGCACGCAGCAGGGCACGCAGGGTGTCGGGCGAGGCCGGATGCCGCTGGCCGGACAGATCGTGATAGGCCGTGTGAACGCCATGCTGGCGCGCCAGATCGCTCAGCGCATCATCGGCAGAGCGGCTCATGCCTCATCCCCGGTCAGGCAGAAGGCGACCAGAGTGTGCGCCTTCAGCGTGGTCTCGCGTGCGGTTTCGCGCTTGCTGCCCTGGTGCGCCCTGTTCGTGTCAATGGCGCGGGTCCAGACCCGCGCACCGGGGTTGGGCAGGTCCAGAACCCGATCTTCGGAACTGCGGTTGATGGCGATCAGGACCTCGTCGCGCAGGGCATCGCCCTTGAGGCATTCGGCGCAGCCGCGCAGATGCAGGCACAGGCCGGACAGGTCCGGGTCGTGCCAGTCCAGCGTGCTGCCGTCAAAGTCGCGCCATTCGACATCGCGTTGCCCGTCCGAGGCACGCGCGGCGCCGTGCAGATACTGGCTTTGCCGCAGCACCGGATGGTCGTGACGGAACCGCGTCAACGCGGCGGTGAAGGCGATCATGTCCGGATCCAGCGCCTCCCAGTCGATCCAGCTGGTCTCGTTGTCCTGGCAATAGGCGTTGTTGTTGCCCTGTTGCGACTGCCCGCCTTCGTCGCCCGCCAGCAGCATCGGGGTGCCTTGGGACAGAAAGACGGTGGCCAGCAGGTTGCGCTGTCTCTGCTGTCGGCTTGCCGTGATGACAGGATCGTCGGTGGCGCCCTCGACGCCGAAATTCTCGCTGAAATTCGCCTTGTGCCCGTCGCGGTTGTTCTCGCCATTGGCGTGATTGTGGCGGCGCTCATAGCAGGTCAGATCGGCAAGGGTATAACCATCGTGCGACGCCGCATAGTTGATCGCGGCCCAGGTCCGGCGTCCGGGCCGTTCGAACACGGAAGACGAGCCCAGCAGCGCCGAGCCAAGCGCCTGCGCGCTTTCCTGATCACCGCGCCAGAACCGGCGATAAGTGTCGCGCCCGGTGTCGTTCCATTCGGCAAATTCGGGCGGGAACTGGCCCAGTTGATAACCACCCGGACCAATGTCCCACGGTTCGGCAATCAGCTTGACCCCGGCCAGCACCGGATCCTGACGCAGGGCATCCAGAAATCCGCCGTTCGGATCGAAACCATGCGCTTCGCGCCCCAACGTGGTGGCCAGATCGAAGCGGAAGCCGTCGACGCCCATGACCTCGACCCAGAACCGCAGGCTGTCCATCACCATGCGCAGCACGAAGGGATGGCTGACATCCAGCGTGTTGCCACAGCCGGTGTCGTTCACATTGTGGCGCGGATCGCCGTCCTGCAGCCGGTAGTAGGCGGCATTGTCCAGCCCGCGAAAGCACAGGGTTTGACCAAGATGATCGCCCTCGGCGGTGTGGTTGTAGACCACGTCAAGGATCACCTCGATCCCGGCAGAATGGAACCGGCTGACCATGGCGCGGAAGCCCTGCACGCCCATCGGCCCGAAATAGCGCGGTTCGGGGGCGAAGAAGCCAATGGTGTTGTAGCCCCAGTAGTTGACCAACCCGCGCTGCGCCAAGCCGCCTTCGGATTTCAGGGCCTGCACCGGCAACAGTTCCACCGCCGTGACGCCAAGCCGGGTCAGGTGATCGAGCATGGCGGGCGCGGCCATCCCTTCGAAGGTGCCGCGCAGCGAGGGGTGAATGCCGGGATGCCGGATCGTGGTGCCCTTGACGTGCGCCTCGTAGATCTGGGTTTCTTCCCAGGGCCGTTGCAGGTTCTGGGCATCGGGCCGGAACTGATCGGGGTTCGACACGACGCTTTTGGGCACATGGGCAGCGCTGTCGCAGGGGTTGATGATCAGGTCAGCCTCTGCCGCGTCGGTCCTGTAGCCGTAGGTGGTGGGATGGTTGGTAAACCCGCCCCGCAACTCGCGCGTGTAGGGATCCAGAAGCAGCTTGTGAAGGTTGAACCGATGCCCCTGGTCCGGCGCGTAGGGTCCGTCTGCCCGGTAGCCATACAGCGTGCCGGGCCGCAGGCCGGGCAGGTAGCCATGCCAGATATCACCGGTGCGTTCGGGCAGCGGCAGCCGCCGTTCCTCGCGCTTTCCGTCGGGCGAAAAGAGACACAGGTAGACCTGTGTCGCATGTTGCGAGAACACCGCGAAATTGGTGCCACCGCCGTTGAAATGCGCGCCCAGGCGGGTCGGTCGTCCGGGTTCAAACAGGGCATCCACAGCGGTGTGACAGTTCATGGGGCCAGCGACGCATAGAGGTCGGCGTATCCACGTGCCGACCGTTCCCAGCCGACCGGCTGTTTCATCGCTGCGCGTTGCATCGTCTGCCAGACCCGCGGCTCGGAATAGACCTCGACCACCCGGTCGATGACCTGCGCGATGCCCTCGGCGCTGACCTCGTCGAAGACGAAGCCGGTGGCGGCCTTGGCGGTCAGGGCGGCGGCATTGGCGTCGATCACCGTGTCGGCCAAACCGCCGGTTCGGGCCACGACCGGCAGCGTGCCATAGCGCAGCCCGTAAAGCTGGGTCAGGCCGCAGGGTTCGAACCGCGAGGGGATCAGGATGGCGTCGCTGCCGCCTTGCAACAGGTGGGCCAGCGTCTCGTCATAGCCGATGACGGTGCCGACGCGGCCCGGAAAGGCCTCGGCAGCCTGCACGAATCCACGTTCCAGGTCCGGCGCGCCGGTGCCCAGAACCGCCAGTTGTGCGCCCCGGTTGACCAGATGCGGCACCGCTTCCAGCAGCGCATCCAGCCCCTTCTGGCCGGTCAGGCGGCTGATGACGCAGAACAGCGGCCCGTTGACGTCAGGGTCCAGACCCATGCGGGTGCAGACGGCGGCCCGGTTCTCGGCCTTGCGCTTGAGGCTGCGCGCCTCGAACGGTCGGGGCAGGGCCGCATCGGCGGCGGGATCCCAGGCCTCGGTGTCGATGCCGTTGAGCAACCCGCTCAACGCCGCGCCACGGTTTTGCAGCACGCCTTCCAACCCCATGCCGAATTCCGGCGTCAGGATTTCGCGCGCATAGGTCGGACTGACCGTGGTGATGCGATCGGTAAATACCAGCCCGGACTTCAGGAACCCGATCTGGCCGTAGTATTCCAGCGCCTCGGGGTGGAACCAGTCGCCTTTCAGACCCAGGGGCCCAAGGGCTTCCGGCCCGCACAGGCCCTGGAAAGCGATGTTGTGAATAGTCAGGACCGAGGGCGGCTGATCGCGCCCGTCCATCTTCAGATAGACCGGGGCCAGAGCGGCCTGCCAATCATGGGCATGCAGCACATCGGGGGTATAGCCTTCGATGGCGCCGGCACAGATCCAGGCCGCGGCCCGCGACAGGGCACCGAAGCGGATGGGATTGTCGGCCCAGTCGGTGCCATTCTCGTCAATGTAAAGCCCTGCGGGACGGTCGAACAGCTGCGGCATGTCCAGCAGCAGCAGCGGCACCCCGCGCGAGGTGACGCGCACCACGCGCCCGGCGCCACCAGGCAGATTGTCAAACCGCGCCACTTCCTCGCCCTCGGGCAGCAGCGGGAACAGCGCCGGATAGGCGGGCATCAGAACCCGCGCTTCGATCCCCAGAGGGGCCAAAGCTGCGGGCAGGGCGCCGACCACATCGGCCAGCCCCCCGGTTTTTGCAAAAGGGGCGCATTCAGACGCCACCATCAAGACCTGCATGTCAGCCATCCAGTTTGTCGATCATGTCCTGCGTGATCAGGCAGATGCCGCCTTCTGACCGCCGGAAGCGCTTGGCGTCAAGGTCCGGATCCTCGCCAACCACCAGATCGTCGGGAATTTTCACGCCGCGATCGATGACCACGTTCTTCAGTTTGGCCCGGCGTCCGACTTCGACATAGGGCAGGGCGACGACGCCTTCCAGTTGCGCAAACGAATGGGTCTTCACGCCAGTGAACAGCAGGCAGCGATCCAGCGACGAGCCCGAAATGATGCAGCCCCCGGCCACCATCGACGACACCGCCTGCCCGCGGCGGCCTTCCTCGTTGTGGATGAACTTGGCGGGTGGCACCAGTTCGGAATAGGTCCAGATCGGCCAGTCGGTGGCGAAGATGTCCAGCGCCGGCTTGAAATCGGTCAGGTCGATGTTGGCCTGCCAATAGGCGTCGATGGTGCCCACGTCGCGCCAGTAGGGTTCGGTTTCCAGACCCGACATGACGCTGGAACGGCTGAAGGGATGCGCATAGGCGCCGCCTTCGGCCACGATGGCCGGGATGATGTCCGACCCGAAGTCATGGCTGCTGTCGGGGTTTTTCGCATCTTCGCGCAGGATCCGGGCCAGGAATTCGGTCTCGAACACATAGATCCCCATGCTGGCCAGCGCGCGGGTCGGATCGCCGGGCATGGCCGGGGGATCGGCGGGCTTTTCGACGAACTCCAGGATCTTGTCACTGGCATCCACCGCCATCACGCCAAAGCCCTTGGCCTCCTCGCGCGGGACTGCGATGCAGCCGACCGTGACCTTGGCACCCGAGCGGACGTGCTGCTCGATCATGAAGGAATAGTCCTGCTTGTAGATATGGTCCCCGGCCAGAACCAGCAGGTACTTCGGCCCATAGCCTTCGATGATGCTGAGGTTCTGCGTCACCGCGTCGGCGGTGCCCTTGTACCAGTTTTCCTCGTCCAGCTGCTGCGAGGCCGGCAGGATGTCCAGGCTCTCGTTGCGCTCGGCGCGGAAGAAGCTCCAGCCACGCTGCATGTGACGGATCAGGCTGTGCGCCTTGTATTGCGTGGCCACACCGATCCGGCGAATGCCCGAATTGACGGCGTTGGACAGCGCAAAGTCGATGATCCGGGTCTTGCCGCCGAAATAGACGGCCGGCTTGGCGCGGATATCGGTCATTTCCTTCAAGCGACTGCCGCGACCGCCTGCCAGAACATAGGCCATGGTCTGCTGGGCCAGCCCAAATCTGTCGTCTCTCATGGTTTCCTCCCGCGAAAGTATCTGTTTGTGGCCGCTCATTCGGCGACCCGTTCGAAAAAGACGGCTGCCAATGGTGGCACGGTGATCTCGATGGACTGGGCACAGCCATGGGCGGGCGCGTCAGAACTGGCGAGATCTTCCGGATGAACAGTGTCGCTGCCGCCGTAGGTCGCGGCATCGGTGTTCAGCCGTTCCCGCCACACCCCGGCCTCGGGCACGCCGATGCGATAGCCCGGACGGGGCACCGGGGTCATGTTGACCACCACCAGCACCGGGGCGCTGCCCGGCGCGCCCATGCGCACCCACGAGAAGATCGAATTGGCCGCGTCGCCGCCATCGATCCACTGGAAGCCTTCGGGCGAGCTGTCGCGCTGGTGCAGCGCCGGTGTCGCGGCATACAGCCGGTTCAGATCGCCAACCAGCCGCTGCATCCCGGCATGCGGGGCATGATCCAGAAGATGCCAGTCGAGGCTGGATTCGTTGTTCCATTCCTGCGCCTGGGCAAACTCGCACCCCATGAACAGAAGCTTCTTGCCGGGATGTCCCCACATGAACCCGAAATAGGCGCGCAGGTTGGCGAACCGCTGCCAGTCGTCGCCCGGCATCCGGGCCAGAAGCGAGCCCTTGCCGTGCACCACCTCGTCATGGCTGAGCGGCAGGATGAAGTTCTCCGAGAAGGCATAGTGCAGCCCGAAGGTCATCTTGTCGTGGTGGTATTTCCGATTGATCGGATCTTCGGACATGTAGCGCAGGGTGTCGTTCATCCAGCCCATGTTCCACTTGAACCCGAAGCCCAGGCCGCCCGCATCGGTGGGCGCGCTGACGCCGGGAAACGCCGTGGATTCCTCGGCCGCGGTCATGATGCTGTCGTCGGCGCCGTAAACGGCGACGTTCATGCGCTGCAGGAAGGCGATGGCTTCCAGGTTCTCGCGCCCGCCGTGTTCATTGGGCACCCATTCGCCCTCTTTCCGCGAATAGTCGCGGTAGAGCATCGAGGCCACCGCATCGACGCGCAGCCCGTCGATATGGAACTCTTCGAACCAGAAGCGCGCATTGGCGATCAGGAAGTTCTGAACCTCGGTGCGGCCATAGTTGTAGACCAGCGTGTTCCAGTCCGGATGATAGCCTTCCTTGGGGTCCGCGTGCTCGTACAGCGCGGTGCCGTCGAACCGACCCAACCCGTGCATGTCGGTGGGGAAGTGGCCCGGCACCCAGTCGATGATCAGGCCCAGCCCCGCCGCGTGGCAGGCTTCCACGAAAGCACGGAAATCGGTGGGCGTGCCAAAGCGCGAGGTCGGCGCGAACAGCCCCACCGGCTGATAGCCCCATGAACCGCCGAAGGGATATTCGCTGATCGGTGTCAGCTCGATATGGGTAAAGCCCATGTCCTTGGCGTAGGGCACCAGCGTCTCGGCCAGTTCGCGATAGGTGAGGGACCGGTTGTCCTCTTCGGGCACGCGGCGCCAGCTTTCCAGATGCACCTCGTAGACCGAGATCGGCTGGTCCACCTTCTGCCTTGCGCCCCGCTCTTGCAGCCAGCCGCCATCGGCCCAGTCGTAGCCGCGCAGATCGCGCACCACCGAGGCCGTTGCCGGGGGCAATTCGGCGCCGAAGCCAACCGGGTCCGCCTTCAGTGGCAACAGGTTGAAGGCCCCGTCCAGCAATTCGTACTTGTAGACCGCGCCGTCGCCGATGCCGGGTACAAAGATCTCATGCACACCGGTGGCCCCGCGCCGCCGCATCACATGCCGCCGTCCGTCCCAGCCGTTGAAATCCCCGACCACGGAAACCCGCGCAGCATTGGGCGCCCAGACCGCGAAATGCGTGCCGTCGATCCCGTCATGGGTGCAGGGATGTGCGCCAAGCGCCTTCCACAACTCGCCATGGGTGCCTTCGCCCAGCAGGTATTCATCCAGATCGCCAAGGTAGGGACCGAAGGCATAGGCGTCGTGGTCCTCCCAGACGATTTCGCCCTGCGTCAGCCGCAAGCAGTACTTGAACGGGTTCTTGCGGCGCGGAATGATCCCGGCGAACAGCCCGTCGCCCAGAGGATCCAGCGCGGCCAGCCGACGCCCGGTGCGGGCGTCCAGTACCTCGACCGTTTCGGCCTCGGGGCGCATTGCCCGCACGACCAGTTTGCCATCGTGCGGATGCAGGCCCAGCACCGAGAACGGGTCGCCATGGCGCCCGGCCAGGATCGCAGTGGCGGTTTCGGGGTCGATCAGCGTGTGGGGTTCACTCATGCGGACTTCTCCAGCAGCGCCCCGTGGGGCTGGGTCTTCCAGATGTCGCGGGCATAACCCTTGATCGTGCGATCCGACGAGAACCAGCCCATGCTTGCGGTGTTCATCAAAGCCATGGTGGCCCAGGTCTGTTGGGATTGGAAGGCAATATCGGCGCGGCGCTGCGTATCGAAATAGCTGTCGAAATCGCAGGTCACGAGGAAATGGTCATGGTCGTAGAGCATGCCCACCAGCCCGTGATAGCGGTGCGGATCCTGGGGCGAAAAGCGGCCCTCGAAGATCTGGCCCAACACCCGGCTCAGGCGCGGGCTGGCCTCGATCGCGGCGCGCGAGAACCCATGCTGCTGACGGCGTTCCATCACCTCGGCAGCGGTCAGGCCGAAGAGGAAGAAGTTCTCGCTGCCTACATGTTCACGGATCTCGACATTGGCGCCATCCAGCGTGCCGATGGTCAGCGCACCGTTCAGAGCGAACTTCATATTGCCGGTGCCCGAGGCTTCTTTCCCGGCGGTCGAGATCTGTTCGGACAGGTCAGCCGCGGGGATCAGGCGTTCGGCCATGGTGACGTTGTAGTTCGGCGGGAAGACAATCTTCAGCCGGTCCCGCGTCACCGGGTCGGCATTGATGACAGCGGCGGTGTCGTTGATCAGGCGAATGATATCCTTGGCCATGAAATAGCCCGGCGCGGCCTTGCCGCCGAAGATCTTGACACGCGGGGTCCAGTCCTTTTCGGGATGGTCGCGCATCTCGTTCCACAGGGCGATGGTTTCCAGCAGGTTCATCAACTGGCGCTTGTATTCGTGGATGCGCTTGATCTGCACGTCGAACATGGCATCGGGGTCGATCTGCACATCGCAGGTCTGGCCGATCCAGTTCGACAGGGCCACCTTGTTCAGCCGCTTGGCAGCGTGGAAATCGGCCATGAAGGCGGAATCGCCGCGTTTGGCTTTCAGGGCCGACAGTTGCTCCAGATCCGACACCCAGCCTTCGCCCAGTTCCTCGCTGATGAGGTTGCGCAGGGCCGGGTTGCAGCCGTACAGCCAGCGTCGCGGCGTGATGCCGTTGGTCTGGTTGATGATCCGCGTCGGATGGATGCGGTGCAGGTCGGCAAAGACCGTTTCCTTGACCAGTTCGGTGTGCAGCGCCGAGACGCCGTTGACCTTGTGTGCCATGATGAAGGCCAGCTCGCCCATGCGCACGTCGCCGTGCTCCAGGATGCGGGGGCTGCCGGGGTGCTCGGCCTGATGGCTGTCGTCGATGGCGCGGATGATTTCCAGGTGGCGCGGCAGGATGCGGCCCAGCAGACCCTCGTGCCAGCGCTCCAGCGCCTCGGGCAGCAGGGTGTGGTTTGTATAGGCCAGGCAGCGGCGCGCCAGCGCGATGGCCTCGGGCATGTCCAGGCCATGTTCGTCCACCAGCAGCCGGACCAGTTCCGGGCCGGCAATCGCGGGGTGGGTGTCGTTCAACTGGATCGCGACGGCATCGGGCAGGGCGCGGATATCGTCGTGATCGCTGAGGAACCGGCGCACCAGATCCATGATCGAGGCGGCAGTGAAGAAGTATTCCTGCTTCAACCGCAGTTCCTTGCCGCTTTCGGTGGTGTCGTCGGGATAGAGCACGCGCGAGATGGTCCGGGCCAGCGCCTCGGATCGGCCCGCCGCGATGTAGTCACCCCGATTGAAGCTGGCCAGGTCGAACATGCGCACAGGATCGGCGGCCCACAGGCGCAGGGTGTTGCCCCAGACGCCCTTCCAGCCAACGATGGGCGTGTCGTGCGCGGTGGCCAGAACCGAGTCGCCGGGATGCCATGTGGCGCGGCCGTCGTTGTGGCTGACATGGCCGCCAAAGCCGATGCGATACTGCACCTCGGGGCGTTCGAACTCCCAGGCGTGGCGCTGCGACAGCCAGGTCTCGGGCTTTTCCATCTGCTCGCCTTCGACGAAGCTCTGCTCGAACAGCCCGTGTTCATAGCGGATGCCATAGCCGTAGGCGGGAATGCCCAGCGTTGCCAGCGAGTCCATGAAACAGGCCGCCAAACGGCCCAGCCCGCCATTGCCAAGTGCGGCGTCGGGCTCATCGTGGACGATGGTGTCGAAATCCTGCCCCAGCGCCTTCATGGCGTCGCGGGCTTCGGTCTCCAGCCCCTGGTTCGAGATCATGTCCTCGATCAGCCGCCCGATCAGGAACTCCATCGACAGGTAATAGACCCGCTTGGCCGAGGTGCCATAGGCCGCCCGCGTGCTGTCGAACCATGTGTCGACCATGTGATCGCGCAGCACCAGCGACAGCGCCATGCGCCAGTCATAGACCGAGGCATGGTCGGCATCCTTGCCCAGCGAATAACGGAGACGTTTGAGAATTGCGTTTTTCATGACTGGATCAGAACCCTGTGCCGCGCGACAGACGGCAGTTGTTAGCGTTAACGTAGATTTACGTAGGCAGCCCGATACACGAATCTTTTGCATCCGGCTATGATTGTTTTACCGGCCAACCCGTCCCCTCAGTAGGGCGTGTTGACGCGTGGGGCGCAACCGCCAATCGGCTTTTGCGATACCTGCCATGGGCTTGTGGCGGCATCCTTGCGGGGAAATCGGGGCTTTCAGAGGTGCAATTTTACAACAAGGCCCTATCATTCAGCCAATGAGCCGAATGCAACACCAGGACCAACACGATGACTCCCTTGACGCCCAACGCCGGATCGGGGTCGAGGTCGAATTCGGCGGCCTGTCCGAAGAACGTGCCGCCGAACTGATCCTTGAACGATGCGGTGGCACGGTCTCCGGACGCACAGATCATGTGATCGAATTGGCCACCGACCAACTGGGCAAGATCACGGTCGAGCTGGACACGGTCTGGAAACATGAGATCGCGGCAGCAGGCGATGCCGCCGGCGCCATTGCGCGCACGCTGGTCCCCGTTGAGCTGATCACCGCGCCGCTTACCGAGCCTCAGATCGCGGTGCTGGACGAGGTTCTGGACACGCTGGCCCAGCATGGCGCCGCGGGCAGCCGCGACAGCCTGTTGGCGGCCTATGGTGTGCATTTCAATCCGCAAACCGCCTTTGACGCCTCGGTGGTGCGCGTCGCCCGGGCCTATGCGGCGCTGGAGCCCTGGTTGCGGGCCGCGTCGCATCTGGATGCCACCCGCCGGGTGCTGCCCTTCATCAATCCCTGGCCGGGAACCCTGGTTCAGGCCCTGTTGGCGCCGGACGCCGGGGATCTGACACCCGACGACCTTTTGACCCTGTATCTGTCGCATACCACGTCGCGCAATCACGGGCTGGATCTGCTGCCGCTGTTGCGCCACCACGATGCCGACGCGGTGACCGCCGCCCTTGGCACCTCGGAAGGCAGTGCCCGCCCGACCTATCACTTTCGCCTGCCCGAGTGCCGGTTGAGCGAACCGGACTGGTCGCTGGGCGCCGAATGGGCCAAGTGGCAACTGGTCGATGCGGTGGCGGAGGATCCCGATCTGCTGGCCCGTCTGACCAAGGCCGTGCGCGACGAACCAGATCCCGTCCGCGCAGCCGAGGACATGATTGCGCCGCTGTTGCACCGAAAGGCATTCGCATGTCTCGCCCGGTAATCGGCGTCTCGGTCTCGCGCCGCTCGGGGTGGCGGATATTCCCGCTGGTGGCGCTGAATGTCCTTCTGACCGGGGGCCGCGCCCGGCGCTGGAGCCGTTCGGAGGATGTGGATCTGAATGCTGTCGATGGCGTCATCATCGGCGGCGGTGACGACATTTCGCCCGACCTGTACCAGGGCGAGCTGGTGACAACGGCGCGGCTGGATCCCTACCGCGACGCGCTGGAGCGCGAGATCGTCGAAAGCGCGCGCGCCCGGAACCTGCCGATCCTCGGCATCTGTCGCGGGGCGCAGATGCTGAACGTCGCCCTGGGCGGCAGTCTGGACCAGGACGCCTATGGCACCTTCCGCAACAGCCGCAAGCTGCGCACCATCCTGCCGCGCAAACGGGTGCGGGTGCTGGACGACACCCGCCTGTGCCAGATCATGGCCACCGCGGAAGTCTCGGTAAACGCGCTGCACAGCCAATCTGTCAAGGATCTGGGCCGCGACCTGCGGGTCAGCGCGCGCGACAACGGCGGCATGGTGCAAGCCGTGGAAACCACCCGCGATCCGTTTGCCATCGGCGTGCAATGGCACCCCGAGCATCTGTTCTACTTGCGCCGCCAGCGCGCGCTGTTCGCAGCCCTCGTGGCCGCGGCCCGCGCCCGGCGCGAACACCGCGCCCAGATCCCCGCCGTGGACGAGGATCTGTCGCTGAATTCGGGCTGACCCGGCCCGCGCGCCGGTCTATTCGCCGTAGGGGATCCAGACGTTCTTGACCTCGGTGGCGTGGCGCAACAGGGCGTCGCCCGCAGCCTGGGTCGGATTGTGCCAGTCCAGCGCCTTGCCGTTGTTGACCCAGGTCCGTTTCAGATTGGCGGCCGAGGCTTTTTCAACCCTGGCCGAGCCGTCGCGGCTGCCGTGATACCACAGGCCATCGACGCCATAGTGATCGGCCAGCGTGCCGCTCAACTCGTCGCGGTGGCCGGTGACGATGTTGACCACGCCCCCCGGCAGATCCGAGGTGTCGAACACCTGATAGAGGTCCGTTGCGGCCAGCGGCGACGTCTCGGAGGGCACCACAACCACCGTGTTGCCCATGGCGATGGCCGGGGCCACCAGCGACACGAAGGCCAGCAGCGGGGCCTCGGCGGGGCAGACGATGCCCAGAACGCCCACCGGTTCCTTCATCGCCAGAACAGCGCCGCGCAGCGGCACCGAATGCACCTGACCGTCGTATTTGTCCGCCCATGCGGCCGCCGTGAACAGCCGGTCGATGGAGGTCTGAACCTCGGTTGCCGCAGCCTTGGCCGAAGCGCCGGTCATCTCGCGCAGGCGGCCTTCGAATTCCGCCGCGCGGGCCGACAGGTTCTCGGCGATGTAATACAGGATCTGCGCCCTCAGGTGGCCCGAGGCCTTTTGCCAGCCCCCCAATGCCACGGCTGCGGCTTCGACCGCATTGCGGATGTCCTTGCGGTTGCCGTGGCCGACCTGGCCGATCAACCGGCCCTTGGGCGAGACCACGGGCATCGCATAGCCGCTGTCGGGCCGGGCCTGTTTGCCGCCGATATACATCTTGGCGGTGCGGTCGATACCGCTGAGCCCGCCCAGGCCGGTTTCAACCAGCTTGGCGGGTTTCGCCTCGGGCGCATCCTTCAGGGACTTCTGCCAGGCCGGTTTGACATATTCATACAGCCCCTCGCGCCCGCCTTCGCGGCCAAAGCCGCTTTCGCGGAAGCCGCCAAAGCCCGCCGCCGCGTCGAACTGGTTTGTGCAGTTGATCCAGACCACCCCGGCCTTGATCTGCGGTGCCAGGCCGAGGGCGAGGTTGATGTTCTCGCTCCACAGGCTGGCGGCCAGACCATAACGGGAGTTGTTGGCCAGCTGCACCGCTTCCTCGGGGGTGCGGAAACTCATGGTGACCAGCACCGGGCCGAATATTTCCTCTTGGGCAAGGGTCGATCCGGCCTCGACCCCGGTCAGCAGGGTCGGCGGGTAGTAGCAGCCGCTGTCGGGCAGGGGCGTGTCGGCCCGATACAGAACCGCGCCGTCGGCGACGCCCTGATCCACCATTCGGGTGATCCGCGCGTGCTGCACCGGATCGACGATGCAGCCCAAATCCACGGATTTGTCCAGCGGATCGCCGACCCGAAGCGTGGCCATCCGCAGCTTCAGCTTGTCCAGGAACCGTTCGGCCACGGCCTCATGCACCAGCAGGCGCGAGCCCGCGCAGCAAACCTGTCCCTGGTTGAACCAGATCGCATCGACCACGCCTTCGACCGCGCTGTCCAGATCGGCATCGTCGAAGACGATGAACGGCGACTTGCCGCCCAGTTCCAGCGTCAGCTTCTTGCCGCTGCCCGCGGTCTGTTCGCGCAGCAGCCGTCCGACCCCGGTCGAGCCGGTGAAGGCCACCTTGTCCACATCCGCATGCCCGGCGATCATCGACCCGACCGCACCGTGACCGGTCACGATATTGACCACGCCTGCGGGCAGCCCCGCCTCAAGGCAGATCTCGCCAAACAGCAGCGCGGTGAGCGAGGTGTATTCGGCCGGCTTCAGCACCACCGTGTTGCCCATGGCCAGCGCCGGGGCGATCTTCCAGGCCAACATCAGGAAGGGGAAGTTCCACGGGATGATCTGACCGGCGACCCCCACCGCTTCATACCCCGGTAATTCGGTCTCCATCAGCTGGGCCCAGCCCGCGTGATGATAGAAATGCCGCGCCGCCGTGGGCACGTCCGCATCGCGGGTTTCGCGAATGGGCTTGCCGTTGTCGAGGCTCTCCAGAACCGCGAAGAGGCGCGCGTGTTTCTGGATCAGCCGCGCCAGCGCGTACAGGTGCCGCGCACGGCCCGGCCCGCCCAGGTCGGCCCAGCCCTTCTGCGCCCGCGCGGCGGCAGCCACGGCGGCGTTCACATCCTTCTGGGTGGCCTCCGTCAGGCTGGCCAGTTGCGCACCCGTCGCCGGGGACAGGCTGTCGAAGCGCGCCTTGCCGGGCTTGGTAAAGGCGCCGTCAATGAAATGGCCGAAGGCGCGATCGTGTCGATCCAGCCAGGCCTGCGCCATGGCGGAGCTTTCGGGGGCTGTGCCGTAGTCCATGGTCTCGAAAATCTCTGCGATGGTCATGGGAGTGTCCTAGCTGATGCCATGGCGGAAGGCGGCGGAATAGCGGCCGGTGACGTGATGCTCCAACTGGCGTTCGATATCGCCCAGCAGGCTGGAGGCGCCGAAACGGAACAGGTCTGGTTCCAGCCAGTCGCGCCCCAGTTCTTCCTTCATCATCGACAGGTAGACCAGCGCGTCCTTGGCCTTCGAAATGCCGCCCGCCGGTTTGAAGCCGATCATCTGGCCGGTCATCGCCTGATAGTCGCGGATCGCGCGCACCATCACCAGGCTGACGGGCAGGGTGGCATTGACCGACTCCTTGCCGGTGGAGGTCTTGATGAAATCGGCCCCCGCCATCATGCAGACATGGCTGGCGCGCGCCACATTGCGCAGCGAACCCAACTGCCCGGTGGCCAGGATCGCCTTGACGTGGGCCGATCCGCAAGCGTCGCGATAGGTGGCCATCTCGTCGTAAAGCGCCTGCCAGTCGCCGGTCAGCACATGGCGGCGCGAGATCACGATATCGATCTCCTGCGCGCCGGCCCTGACCGATTCCTCGATCTCCTTGACCCGCAGATGGAAGGGCGACAGCGCCTCGGGAAAGCCGGTGGACACGGCGGCCACCGGAATACCGCTGCCCTCGAGCGCGGCGACGGCGGTTTCCACCATCTCGTGATAGACGCAGACTGCCCCGGTGGTCAGGTTCAGATCGGCAATCCCCAGCGCTTCGACCAGATCATCGCGCAGCGGATGGCGGGCCTTGGCGCACAGCCGCCGCACGCGCGCCTTGGTGTCATCGCCGCTGAGCGTGGTCAGATCCATCAACGAGATCGCCCGCAGCAGCCAGGCCGCCTGATGATCCTTCTTGACGCTGCGCCGGGTGCCAAACGTGGCGGCGCGCCGCTCTACCGCCGAGGTGTTGACCCGCACCGAGGCCACCACGTCCAGATCCAGCGGCATGCCGGGATTGCGCGGAAAGCGGCCGTGATCCTGTGTCACGGGCAACGTGCCGTCTGCTGCCCCCTGGGCCTGCGCCGTTTCAACCGAAGTCGATGTCACCTTCGTCCTCCCCTCCGCAGGGTGCGCCGGTTCCGACGCCCCGCCTTTCAGCTTTGTGAAACCCTAGCACGGGTTTTTCGCAAGGGGCAGCACAGTTACGCAGGCCCTTGCGGGACGCAACGTCACTCCGAACGGGTCATATGGCCTAGACAAGAATCCCATATGACCCTATCTTATGTGCAAGGAGTGATCCCATGGAAAACGCAGTTCGTGAACGCCCCACCGCCGACCGACAAGCCGTCGCGCTGAAAGCTTTCGGCCGCATTGCCGACGCCTGGTCGCTGACCGGGCGCGAGGCTGCGGCGCTGGCCGACATGTCGGACTCCACATGGAAACGCGCCCGCAAGCCCGGCTATGCCGGAGAGCTGACACGCGACCAGATGCTGCGGCTCAGCGCGCTGGTGGGGCTCTACAAATCGCTGGAGCTGTATTTCAATCCGCCGATTTCGGGCAAATGGGTCAAACTGGCCAACACTGGTCCCGAATTCGACGGCAGCCGCCCGCTGGACGCGATGATCCGGGGCGGATTGCCCAAGATCCTGCGGGTGCGCAGCTATGTGGACGCCCTGCGGGGCGGCATGTGAAGATCACCTCCATCAATGACCGGGCGCTGGTACGCCTGATCTCGGAAACCCATTTCAAGCCTCCGGTGCTGCGCGGTCTCGTCGACAGCGACGAGGAAGCCGCGCTTCTGGCCGATCTGGAAGGCGAAACCAGCGCCCGCCTGATTGCCGAGCGCGATGGCAGCCCGGCACTGGACCGGCGCGAACTGGTCTATGCCCGCCGTGCCCATGACCTGAAACTCTATGGCCAAAGCCACATCAACGCCGCGTTCACCTACACGCGGCCCACGGGCAACCGGTTCAACAATGGCGACCGCGGGGCCTGGTATTGCAGCTATAACGTACTGACTTCGGCCGAAGAAGTGGGGTTTCATCGCACCCGCGAACTCAGCTACATCGGCATTTTCGAAGATGAGGCCCACTACGTGGAACTGCTGGCCGATTTCATCGGCGACTTCCCGGATCTGACCGACACCCCGGCCCATCCCGCCCTGACCGCGGATCCCGAGATCGGTTATCCGGCCGGGCAGGCGCTGGCGATGGACCTGCGCCGCGACGGGCATCGCGGATTGCTCTACCCCTCGGTGCGCCATTCCGGGGGCCGTTGCCTGGTGGCTTTCGATCCGGGCATCATCCAGAACGTGCGGCCCGGTGCCCGCTGGTCCCTGCGCTGGAACGGATCGCCCGCCTATGCGCTGCGCGGGCTCTGAGCAGGATGCTTGCCCTAACATATTGATATTCAAGGGTTGGAATGATGTGCGGGACTTCACACAGGGTTGACCCTGACCGTGCGGAAACCCGCACACCTTCACCGCAATCTTGATGAATTTCTTAGTCTTATAGTTTGTTATAATTCACTATTCGACTTTAACAGCACAAAATCTACGCGGCTGTTGCCGGACTCTTTTTAATGGTGATGATGATTTGGGGGCGCGCATTTTTGTGTGGTCCTGTTTTCAGCGACTGATCGGGAGGATGATCGATGAAATTTGTGACTGCAGCGGCGACAGCCATGGGTCTTGTGCTGGCGGCGGGGTCTGCGATGGCGGCCTGCGATGATGGCGAGATTGTCATCAAGTTCAGCCATGTGACCAACACCGACAAGCATCCCAAGGGGATTGCCGCCTCGTTGCTGCAAGAGCGCGTGAACGACGAGATGAACGGGACCGCCTGCATGGAGGTCTATCCGAACTCGACGCTTTACAACGATGACCAGGTTCTCGAGGCGATGCTGCAGGGCGACGTGCAGATGGCCGCGCCCTCGCTGTCGAAATTCGAGAAGTTCACCAAGAAGTTCCGCATCTTCGACCTGCCGTTCATGTTCAAGAACATGGAGGCTGTCGAGGCGTTCCAGTCGTCGGACACCGGCCAGGACATGCTGAGTTCGATGCAGCGCCGCGGCCTTCAGGGGCTGGGCTTCTGGCACAATGGTCTCAAGCAGTTCTCGGCCAACAAGCCGCTGATCCTGCCCACCGATGCGGCCGGTCTGAAGTTCCGGGTGCAGCCGTCGGACGTGCTGGTGGCACAGATGGAAGCGCTGGACGCCAGCCCGCAGCCGATGGCCTTTTCCGAGGTTTACGGCGCCCTGCAGACCGGCGTTGTGGATGGCCAGGAGAACACCTGGTCGAACATCTACGGCCAGAAGTTCTTTGAAGTTCAGGACGGCATCACCGAAACCAACCACGGCCTGCTGGACTATATGGTCGTGACCTCGGTCGACTGGTGGGACGGGCTGCCCGAAGACGTGCGCACCCAGCTGCAGACCATCGTCGAGGAAGTCACCGCGACCCGCAACGCGGCCATCGCGCAGGTGGATGCCGACAACCGCCAGGCGGTTCTGGACGCCGGCGGCGTGATCCGCGAACTGACGCCCGAGCAGCGTGCGGCCTGGGTCGAGGCGATGAAGCCGGTGTGGATCCAGTTCGAAGGCGACGTGGGGGCCGATGCGATCGACGCGGCCCAGCAGATCAACGCCTCGATGTAATCGCGATCACCAGACAGACAGGCCGTCCGGCGCGACCGGGCGGCCTTTTCCTGAGGGGAGGGAGCAGCCGATGAGCGCGCATTCCAGACATCAACCGCAGACCGCGTTGGGGCGGGTCGTCGCCCGCACCGAAGAAGTCGTCATCGCCGCCATTCTGGGCATCATGGTGCTGCTGACCTTCATCAACGTGGTGCTGCGCTATGTATTCAACGAAAGCCTGATCTGGGGCCTTGAGGTGGTGCTGGTGCTGTTCGCCTGGCTGGTGCTGTTCGGCATCTCGCATGCGTTCCGGATCACCGCCCACCTGGGCGTGGACGCGGTGATCAACCTGCTGACGGCGCCGAAACAGCGCGTCCTGGCGATCATCGCGGCGCTGTGCTGCTGCCTGTACGCGATCCTGCTGATGAAGGGGGCCTGGGATTACTACGCGCCCTTCGCCGGGATGGACGCGACCACCGGGCGCTGGTTCCCGACCGGTCTGGCCGATAGCCGCGACCAGGCCTGGTACGAGACCGACCAGATCCCGATGGTGGACTGGCTGCGCTGGCTGGAGCCGATCTTCAACGAAGGCGAAGCCTACGAGAAGCTGCCGCGGATGGTGCCCTATCTGATCCTGCCCGTGGGCTGCCTGCTGCTGCTGGTGCGGGTGGTCGAAGTGACCATCGGCATCATCAAAGGCACCCATGAGAGCCTGATCGTGAGCCACGAGGTCGAGGACCAGGTCGACGACCTCAGCGCCACCCACCACGACACGCCCTTCGGCAAGGACACCTGACCCATGGAAATCGTACTTCTGTTCTTGATGGTCATCGGCCTGCTGCTGATCGGCGTGCCGATCGCGGTGGGGCTGGGCCTCAGCTCGATCATCTTCCTGCTGCTCAATTCCGACAGCTCGCTGGCCTCGGTGGCGCAATCGCTCTACCAGGCGATGGCCGGGCACTACACGCTGCTGGCGATCCCGTTCTTCATCCTGGCCTCAAGCTTCATGTCCACCGGCGGGGTGGCGCGGCGGATCATCCGCTTTGCCATCGCCTGCGTCGGCCACCTGCCGGGCGGGCTGGCGATCGCCGGGGTGTTTGCCTGCATGATCTTCGCCGCACTCTCGGGATCGTCCCCGGCGACGGTTGTGGCGATCGGTTCCATCGTCATCGCGGCGATGCAGAAGGTGGGCTATTCCAAGGACTTCGCCGCCGGGGTCATCTGTAACGCCGGCACCCTGGGCATCCTGATCCCGCCGTCCATCGTGATGGTGGTCTATGCCTCGGCCACGGATGTCTCGGTCGGGCGGATGTTCCTGGCCGGGGTCATTCCGGGCCTGATGGCCGGCTTGATGCTGATGATCACCATCTATGTCATCGCCAAGGTCAAGAACCTGCCCAAGGGCGACTGGCTGGGCTGGAGCGAGGTCGGCGACTCCTTCCGCGACGCCTTCTGGGGGCTGATGCTGATCGCCATCATCATGATCGGCATCTACGGCATTCCCGGCCTGACCGGCGCCATCTTCACCCCCACCGAAGCGGCCGCCGTGGCCTCGGTCTATGCCTTCCTGGTGGCCTGTTTCGTCTATCGCGACATGGGTCCGCTGGCCACCAAGGACGGGGCGCGCAACATCTCGCTGCTGCGCAAGCCGCAGGCGCTGATCACGGCGTTCTTCCACCGCGACACGATCAACACGCTCTATGATGCGGGCAAGCTGACCATCACGCTGATGTTCATCATCGCCAACGCGCTGATCCTGAAGCACGTGCTGACCGACGAACAGGTGCCCCAGCACATCGCCGAGGCGATGCTGGGCGCGGGCCTGGGCCCGATCACCTTCCTGATCGTGGTCAACGTGATCCTGCTGATCGGCGGCCAGTTCATGGAGCCCTCGGGCCTGCTGGTCATCGTCGCGCCGCTGGTCTTCCCGATCGCCATCCAGCTGGGCATCGATCCGATCCACCTGGGCATCATCATGGTGGTCAACATGGAGATCGGCATGATCACCCCGCCGGTGGGCCTGAACCTCTTCGTGACCTCCGGCGTCGCCGGAATGCCGATGATGGCCGTCGTCCGAGCCGCCCTGCCGTTCCTGGCCGTGCTCTTCGTCTTCCTCATCATGGTCACCTACATCCCGGCCCTCTCGACCTTCCTCCCAACAGCGCTCATGGGACCGGAAATCATCACGAATTAGG